>CAHJWV010000158.1 GCA_903643055.1 Burkholderiales bacterium
TGCGTCGTTTGCGTTTGAGCCGTTGCCGCAGCGCCGAAAAGCGCCAGCGCCAACAGTGCCCGGCGGGGCCAATGGGAGATTGAAATCATGGGGGTCTTCACGGAGCGATGGGCGCCGCGCGATCATCACGCAGCTGGCGGTAGCCGGGGATATTGTCCTTCAAGACCTGCAGGGGGTTGGTACCCAGCCGAGACAGGCCGACGAACTCGATTTCGAAGCCCAACTGGGTGTTGGCCTCTTGCGGGCTGGTGGAGAAACGCTTGGCGACCACACGGGCGTTCCAGCAACCGGCGTCGTATTCGAAACCAGCCACGGCATCGACGATCCGGCTGTCGCCCATGCTGTATTTGACATAGCCCACGCTGTACCACGAGCCGCTGCAACTGCCGCCCGTCGCCGAGGCGCTGCGCGCTTCTTTCGGCCGGCCATAGATCGGCCATTGCCAGCCCACTTCGACCTGCTCGCTGTCACCGCGCTTCAGGCGGTAGCCGACGTTGACGGTGCGGTAGGGCCCTGGTGAGTAACGAACGCCGAAGAGCGAACGCACCGCGGCGTGCAGGTCCGGGCTGTATTGCAGGCCGCCATTGAGCGTCCATTTCGGGATCAGGTTGGTCGAGCCCAGCAGCAACAGGTCGGAGACCCGATTGGTGATCGGCGTGCCGTCAGGCGTGATTTGCTGATCGGCGCGCAAGAAGCGCTGGGCAATGCCGAGCTTCATGGCTTCGGCGCCGGTCTGCTCATCCAGGATGCGCGTCGTGACGCCGGCCGTCACCTGATAGGCATCCGACACCCGATCCACGCCGGTGAACGAGTTCTCGGTGTAGATCGAATCGAAATTGAAGTCCTTGCCCGCCGAGTCGAACTGCGGAACGCCGCTCTGATCGCGGTAAGGCGTGCGCACGAAGAGCAGGCGCGGCTCCAGCGTCTGGCGCGCGGCCTGGCCGAACCACTTCGTGTCGCGCTCAAGCACCCAGGCGCTGTCAAGGCTGAAGGTCGGGATCGTGCGGCCGAACTGGCTGCGCCCTGCGTACTGACCTTGCGTGACGGGCTGATCAAGCGAATAGGCCGCGGCGTTCACCGACAGCTTGGGCACGAGCGTCCAGCCGGGCGTCACGTAAGGCAAGCTCAGCGCACCAATGGAGTGGATGCGCGTGCCGGTCAGGCGGTTCGGCTCGATGTTGCCGGTCGGGTTCGTGAAGCGATTGAATTCATTCTCCAGCGACAGCTCCAAGCCACCCAACAGCTTCTCGGTGCCACGAACGCCGATCTGCGGCAAGCGGTCATACGGCGACTGTCGGATCAGGCTTTCGGCATCGGTGTTCTGCAGCACCTGCCAGCGTTGCACGCGGGCATAGGTCGTCCAGTTGCCGAAGCTCTTGGTGCCGGCGACGTCGGAGCCCAGCAAGCGTGGTGTCAGGCTCGGGTAGTCACGCGAGAAGTCTTTCCAATAGTCGTCGTCCGAGACCCGTGCCAGGCGCACTTTGTAGAACCCATCGCCAAAGGCCGTGCCTTCGTGTTTCAGGTTGAGCGCGCCGCGACTCTCGCCGGTCACGCTGTCATAGGCCAAGACATTGAGCTTGGCGACACCTTCGTAGTTCGGCTCCAGGTAGCGGAACTCGCTGCCGAGCCCAACGCCGCGCCGCGTGATCACCGTCGGTGTCAGCGTCGCATCGCGGTTAGGCGCGATGTTCCAGTAATAAGGCACCGCCAGCTGGAAGCCGTTCTTGTTATCGATGCTGGTGGTCGGTGGCAGCCAACCCGACTTGCGGTCGTCGGTCAACGGAAAGCTCAGCGTCGGCGCCGCGAGGATCGGCACGCCATAAAAGCGCAGCACCGCACCTTTCGCAATGCCTTCGTTGTGTTCGAAGTCGAGCTTCACGCTGTCGGTCGACAGCAGCCAAGCCGGGTCGCTCGAACCATCCATCGGGCAACTGGTGTAGTTCGCCCCGGTCGCAACCAGGTTCTGCTCGCCGAGAAAGTCCATGCGCGCGGCGGTGCCGCCGGCATTCGTCTTCGAAAAGAAGTAGGTCGGGTTGATGAAGTAACCCTCGAACCGCTGCACCTGAAGCTGCAGCTCCGGCCCGCTGTAGCGGTTGCCATCGCGCAAGATCTTCACGTTGCCCTTGGCGCGAGCGATGTCGCCGGTCTGGTCATAGCTCAGCCGATCGGCGCGGATCTCCGTGCCGTCCTGGCGAAACTGGGCGTTGCCTTCGGCAATGACGTCCATGTCGGGCCGCGCACTGATCGAATCGGCTTCGATCGATGCCGGTGTCGCGGGCTTGGCCGGCACCGCCGCTTGCGCCCAGGCCGACGGCGGCGCGCACGCAGCCATGCAGCTGGCCGCCAGGCAACGAAGGACGAACGGGCAATGGGGATGAAAAAGACTCAGCAAAACCGGGGCTTGGAGAGGCGGAGGATGGGCAGGCTGATCCTCGATCTGACGCGCGGGGCCGCCGCGAGCGGCAGGCTGCTGTCAAGAGAGAAGCCCAGCCCAGGGCGATTTGTAGAATCGATGATTATCGACGAGGGCAGCGCCCTTCGCGTCCGAGTCACCCTGAAACACCCCACGCGGTCCACGCCCATGCCTGCAACGAATCCCTTGCCCACGCCCATCGCATGGGCCGACGCGGCCCGGCGCGACGCCTTCACGCAGTGGCTGGATGGCATCGCTTCGCGTCACGGCCTGAAGGTCGATTCGCTGCGGCTGGCCAGCGCCGACGCAAGCTTCCGGCGCTATTTCCGCATCGACAGCCAGGCCGGCGACACCTTCATCGTGATGGACGCACCGCCGCCACAAGAAAACGTGCAGGCCTTTGTGAAGGTGGCCGAGTTGCTCAAGCAGGCCGGCCTGAATGCGCCGAAGGTGATCGCGCAAGACATCGAACATGGCTTTCTGCTGATCACCGACCTGGGCACCGAGCTCTATCTGCCGGCGCTGCAAAAAGCGCAGGCCGAAGGCAACAGCCGCGGCTTCGATCCGCTGATGCGAGACGCCATCACGGCGCTGGTTCAATGGCAAAGCCGCACCGATGCCCAGTTGCTGCCCGCGTATGACGAGCCGTTCCTGCGGCGTGAACTCGCGCTCTTTCCCGAATGGTGTGTGGCGCGCGAATACGGCGTGACCTGGCGTGCCGATCAACATGCGCAATGGCAAGCCGTGTGCGATGCGCTGGTGCGCAGCGCGCTGGCCCAGCCTACGGTGGCAATGCACCGCGACTACATGCCGCGCAATCTGATGATCTGCCCGGCCGCCGCTGGCAACCCCGGCATTCTCGATTTCCAGGATGCGGTGCGGGGGCCGGTCAGCTACGACATCGCGTCTTTGCTGCGCGATGCCTTCATTTCGTGGGATGAAGAGCAGGAGATCGACTGGGCGATCCGCTATTGGCAGCAAGCCCGCAAGGCCTCACTGCCGCTGCCGCAAGACTTCGGCGAGTTCTGGAGGCACATCGAGTGGATGGGCCTGCAGCGGCACCTGAAGATCCTCGGCCTCTTCTGCCGCATCAAGCACCGCGACGGCAAGCCGCATTACGTGAGCGACCTGCCGCGCTTTTTCAACTACGCCCACAAGGTGGCGGTGCGCTACAACGGCCTTGGCCCGCTGGCCCGCCTGCTGGAACCGTTGATGGGCGCGACACGGCAGAACGTTTACTTCTGAATTCGCCTCTGAGCCGAAGCGGCCTTAAGGCCGCGTGCGGCACGGCTCAGGTCGACTGCGGCTCCAGCACCGCCTCACTGGCCGGCACCATGCTGCATGGCGTCGAACAGCCCGCGGCCTGCAGCCACGGGTCGCGCTCCAGGCCGCCGAACACCTGCACGAGGTAATCCATGAAAGCGCGGGTGCGCGCCGGCACATATTTGCGCGTCGGCATCGCTGCATACACCCGCAAGGTCAGCACGCGCCATTCCGGTAGCACGCGCTCCAGCGCCTGCTCGGTCAACGCGTCTTCGACCACATAAGACGGCAAGCCGACCACGCCCATGCCCGCCAGCGCGGCGGCATACATCGTGTCGCTGTGGATGGTGCTGAGCCCCTGGCGCGCGACGTTGACGGTGAACGACTCGCCCACCGACGACCCGCCGCCCGCGGCGCCCCGATAAAACGGGATCTCCCGCGCCACCGTCGGAAACATCAACTCATGCTGCGCCAACTCGCTCGGGTGCTCGATGCGGCCTCGGCAATCGAGATACTCCGGCGATGCGCAGGTGATCACCTCGGAACAGGCCAGCAGCCGCGCGACGAAATCGCCGTCCAGCGCCTGGCGGCCCATTTGGATGATGCTGATGTCGAAGTTCTCATCGATGGTTTCCACCGGCCCCGGCGCAGACAACTCGATCGTCACGCGCGGATAAAGCGCGCGGAATTTCGGCAGGTGCTTGGCGATCTGGTGCACGGCAAATGCTGGCGGTACCAGCACGCGCAAGTGGCCTCGCGGCTCGGAAGTCGCCGCACTGGCCAGCGCCTCGGCCTCTTCGATCTCGGTGAGGATTTGCTGCACCCGCTCCAGATACAGCTCACCGGTGTCAGTTAGCGCCAGGCGCCGAGTCGTCCGGTTGATGAGTCGCGCGCCCAAGTGCTCTTCCAGATCGGCCACCAAACGCGTGACGACCGCCGGCGACAGGTTCAGCGAACGCGCCGCACCGGCAAAGCTGCCTTCTTCGATGACTCGGGAGAACACCCGCATGGAATGCAATCTGTCCATCAACTCACCCTTTATTGTTTCTATTTAAACAACACCCAATTGAATCACATGGCATTTATTGATTCAAGCGCAAGCCATAAAGTCCAGCCCATCGACGAACCCGGTGTTAACCCTATGATTCAAAGGCTCGCCGAGATCGGCCAGAAGCTCGATGGGCCTCCGACCGACTCGTTCAATCATTTGCCGTGAAGGAAACCCATCATGAAGATCCGTCAACTCGCCACCGCCCTTGTCATCGCCACCTTGAGCGCTGCGGTTCTCGCCGCTGGCGACGAAACGCCGCTCACCCGGACCGAGGTGAAATCAGAACTGGCACATGCACGCGCCGCCGGTGAACTGAGCAGCGACGTCAACATTCGTGACTATGTGACGCCGGTCAGCACCGCAGGTTCCGGCCTGACGCGTGCCGAGGTGCAAGCCGAGCTGGCCCGAGCCCGGGCTTCTGGCGAATACCCGCTGGCCCATAAATTCCACGATGTTGCGAACACCGCGGTCGCGGCCCCCCGCACGCGCCAAGAGGTGCGGGCAGAAGCGATCGCTGGAAGCCGCGAACGTCTGGCGCGGGTCAATTCCGACGCTGTCAACGGCAACCAGTGATGGTCTCGACCTGATGACCGAGCCTGCGGCCGGTTCAGCCGGCTCGTGCTGAGCGCGCAGGCCAGGCGCCCCCTTCGAAGCGGATGCGGCGACAATGCCGCCCTTCCCTTCCTCCATCGCGGCGCACGCCACAAGCTTGCGCCGCCTTGCATTTGGCGCCCCATGTTTGCATTCTTCGAACAGCGCATCCGCCCGACCGAGCTGCCACCCGGCCCGCCACCGGCCGGGCTGCTGGCGTTTTATTGGCACTTTGTTCGCCAGACCCGCAGCCTCTACGCCGCGATGTTCGTGACCGGGCTGGCGGTCGCGCTGATCGACACGCTGATCCCGGTGTTCATCGGCAAGATCGTCACGCTGATGCAAGCCAGCGACCGCGCCGTGGCCTTTGCCGACGCCAGGCCAGGCTTGCTGGCGATGGCCGCGCTGGTGTTGATCGGCCGGCCCGCCTCGCTGCTGGCCGACAGCCTGATCCGCAACAACGCCGTTGTGCCCGGCGTCACCAGCCTGATCCGTTGGCAAAGCCACTGGCATGTGGTGCGCCAGAGTTGGCCGTTCTTCCAGAACGACTTCGCCGGCCGCATTGCCAACCGGGTGATGCAGACCAGCAATGCGGTGCGCGAGAGCGTGGTATCGAGCATCCGCGCGATCTGGTACATCGCGATCTACGGCGTGAGCGCGATGCTGCTGATGATCGGCGCCGACTGGCGGCTGGCCATTCCAACGATGCTGTGGTTCGCGGGCTATGTCGTGTTCCTTCGTTACTTCGTGCCACGCATGCGCGATCTGGCGAAGGTCAGCTCGGAGCTGCGGTCGTCGGTGATGGGACGCGTGGTCGATGCCTATACCAACATCCTCACCGTCAAGCTTTTCTCCCGCGCGCGCGATGAAGACGCCTATGTGCGTAACTCGCTCAATGAGCACACCGTCGCCATTGCCGCCCACATGCGGCTGATCACGCAATTCATGACCTCGCTGTCGGTGATGAACGCATTGCTGCTGGTCAGTACCGGCGCGATCGGCGTCGTGCTGTGGGCGCAGGGACAGGTCAGTGCCGGCGTGGTCGCTACCGCGTTGCCGCTGGCTTGGCAAATCGCTAACGTCGCCGGCTGGGTGAGCTGGGAAGTGACAGGCATCTTCGAGAACATCGGCGTGGTGCAAGAAGGCATGCAGACCATTGCGGTGCCCTGGAAGATGGTCGACCGGCCCGACGCCCGCGAGCTGCGCGTCAAAAGTGCGCCGCTTGGCGGCCAAATCCGCTTCGAGCACCTGTCGTTCACCTATGGCCGCAGCGACGGCCGGCGCGTGCTCGATGACTTCGACCTGACGATCCGCCCCGGTGAACGTATCGGCCTGGTCGGGCGCTCCGGCTCGGGCAAGTCGACTCTGGTCAACCTATTGCTGCGCTTTCATGAAGTCGAGCAAGGCCGCATCCTGATTGACGGGCAAGACATCTCGCAGGTCACTCAGGAGAGCCTGCGCGCGGCGATCGGCATGGTCACGCAAGACACGTCGCTGCTGCATCGCTCGATCGCGGCCAACATCGGCTATGGCCGCCCGGGCGCGAGCCCGGCCGAGATCGAGGCCGCCGCGCGCCAGGCCCAGGCGCACGAGTTCATCGTCGACCTGCATGACTGGGAAGGCCGCACCGGCTATGAGGCGCGCGCCGGCGAGCGTGGCGTCAAGCTGTCCGGCGGCCAGCGCCAGCGGGTCGCGATCGCGCGCGTGGTGCTCAAAGATGCGCCGATCCTGATCCTCGATGAAGCCACGTCGGCGCTCGACAGCGAGGTCGAAGTCGCGATCCAGGACCAGCTGCTGTCACTGATGCAAGGCAAGACCGTGATCTCGATCGCTCACCGGCTGTCGACGATCGCCCGCATGGACCGGCTGATCGTGCTCGACCGTGGCCGCATCGTCGAGCAGGGCACGCACGATGAGCTGCTCCGGCGCGATGGGCATTACGCGATGCTGTGGCGGCACCAGTCGGGTGGCTTCCTGGCCACCGACACACCGCCGCCCTCGAACGAGACATCGACCGAAAATGCGATTTGGGACGACGGCCCGGTCGACGACATGCGCGCCGAAGAACAAGCCGAACCGCAGGTCAACGATGACCCGCCTGTCACGAGAGTCTGAGTCATGTTGAGGATCACCGAACTGCGCCTGCCGCTGAACCATGCGGCCGAGGCCTTGCGCCCGGCCATCGTCACGCGGCTGGGAATCACCAACGCTGCGCTGAAAGCCTTCACCGTCTTCAAGCGCAGCTACGACGCACGCAAGAAGAGCGCGATGGTACTGATCTACACCGTCGATTGCGATCTCGCTGACGAAGCCGCGGTGCATGCAAGGCTCGCTGGTGACGCGCACGTGCGCCCGACACCCGACACCGGCTACAAATTCATCGGCCATGCGCCGGCCGATTTCTTTGCCGAGCAGCGCCCTCGCCCGCTGGTGATCGGCTTCGGCCCCTGCGGCATCTTCGCGGCGCTGATCCTGGCGCAAATGGGGCTGCGGCCAATCGTGCTGGAGCGCGGCAAGG
>CAHJWV010000159.1 GCA_903643055.1 Burkholderiales bacterium
ACGTCGTGCTGGTGCTGCTCGAATCCTTCGCGGCCCACAAGACCGGCGCGCTGGGCAGTACCCTGGGCGCGACACCTTCGTTCGATGCCTTGTCGAAAAACGGCCTGCTGTTCACCCACATGATGAGCGCACACGGCCACACCGCGCGCGGCGTGTTTGCCACGCTCACCAGCATGCCCGATGTGTCGCAGCAATCCACCGCGTCGCGCAATCCGGCCGCCACCAACCAGCATTCGATCGTCAACGAATTCAAGGGCTACAAGAAGTTCTATTTCATCGGCGGCAGCACCTCGTGGGCGAATGTGCGCGGCGTGCTGGCGGCCAACATCGACGGCATCGACATCTATGAGCAAGCACGGCTGAAGTCGCCGGTGGTCGATGTCTGGGGCGTGTCCGACAAAAACCTCTTCTTCGAAGCCAGCGACCTGTTCCGCGAGCAGAAGCAGCCCTTCTTCGCGATCATCCAGACCAGCGGCAACCACCGGCCGTATTCGATCCCCGATGAAGACCTGAAAGACTTCCAGCCGCCGGTGCATACCGAGGCCGAGTTGAAGGCGCAAGGCTTTGTCTCGGTCGAGGAATACCGCGCATTCGCTTACCTCGACTGGTGCATCGGCCAGTTCATGCAGCGGGCCCAGCACGAGGCCTACTTCGACAACACCGTGTTCGCCTTCGTTGGTGACCACGGCATCATCGGCGCGACCGGCCCGCACATGCCCAAGGCCTGGCAGGAATTGGCGATCACGCAAGGCCACACGCCGCTGTTGATCTATTCGCCCAAGCAGGTCGCGCCAAAGCGCATCGACCATTGGGCGCAGCAGGCCGATGTGTTGCCCACGATCGCCTCACTGGTCGGCATCGGCTATCGCAGCACCGCGCTCGGCCGCGATCTGCTTGATTCGCGCTTCGATGCGAGCCGCATCGCCTTCGATTTCCAGTTCACCGGCCAGGGCGAGCTGGGTGTGCTGGTCGGCGATCGCATGATCATCAACCGCCAGCCGCTGGCGGTGTTCGACATCCTGTCGGACCACCCGTTGACGAACCTGCTCAGCCAGAACCCGCCACCGCCCGATGTGCCCGAGCTGGTGGAAACCTGGGGCCATTTCCCGACCGCTTATGGCAATGCAGCGCTCTACCTGCAAACACACAACCCACGCTTTCACGACTGAGCTGGCGTGGTGGGCGGTGAGCTCGGCCGTTGTGTCGGCAGGCGCCTGACCGACCGGCTAAGGCGATGGGCCGAGGGGTTTGTTGCCCCGCGAAAAAGGCTGAACCTGACTTCGCTGGCCATGGTCATCTTTGACATCTAACTCGCTTGATGAGCGGTTTTGATCGAGGTCATGCAATAGCGCGTGATCAATCGGATGAACTCAAACCATTGGATGATCGACGCATGCGCGCATGCGCGAATGGAATCGTCGACCTCAGGCTCGAACGCGAAGTTCGCTCGATGAGTTGGCAGCTACCTGCCGAGCCTCTTGAGCAACTGCTCCGTGCGATGTTTCGCATAGCAGCCGCTCGCATGGTGTCGGATTGAAACCGATTCCAAAGAAGCAGACACGGTCTTCGGATCTAAGGTCAAACTGCGTCCGTATCGGAAAGCCTCCTTTCTTTCAAGCACCGTTGTCTGCTTTCAATGCCGCGTCAGATTCAACGCATTCAAGCCGCGAATCAGGCACGCACTGAAGCCGTCTGATGCCATGAATGGCTTCCGTGTCCACCGCTTCAATCCCTGTAGGAAGCCTCGATGAAAAAGCCAGCCTCAGCCAACGATGCTGTTCGAGCCCCTTTGCATTGCACCCTCGCCTTCGGCGCTGTGGTCGCAGCGATCCTCTCGCTTTCGGCGTGCGGTGGCGCAGAGTCCGATGCCAACAGTAATTCGTCGTCCACGGTATCGATCCCATCGACATCGCTGGAGTCACCCGGAAGTGCAGGCGGAACGAATCTTGAAGCGCCTGTGCCCGAGCCCGATACCTGCCACATCCGATGTACGGCGCATCGGTGCAGATGAACGCGCGGCCCGCTGCCAAGGGCACCCGCAGCGAATGGGGCACGGGCGTCAGGGTGGCGGGGTTTGACCTGAAGACCGTGAAGCTCATTGATGGCACGGCGGTGCAGCTCAGCAAGCCTCAGGTGGTGTTCGATGGCCCGACGCCCAGCGTGTTTTCGCTGCGCAGCGCCCAGCCGGTGATCGGCATGGGCCTTCTCGAAGCGGTCACCGATGCCGAGATCCTCTCTCGAGTGCGCAGCACTCCCGATGCCGATGGCGTGAAGGGGCAGGCCAATTACGCTTATGACCCAGAGACCGGTGCCGCACGTCTGGGGCGTTATGGTTGGAAGGCGTCGAAGGTCCGCCTGCGCGATCAGGTCGCTGGCGCGGCGCTGCTCGACCTGTCGGTCACCTCGCCGGTCTATCCGAATCGTGACTGCCTCTTCGGGCCGGCCAAGTGCAAGACGAGCAAGGTCGAGCGCGGCTCTCGAATGACGTGCTGCAACTGCTGACGCGCTATGTGAGCCTGCTGGGCGTGCCGGCGCAGCGCAGCCTGGCCAGCGGCTTTCCGAAGGGCGTGTCACCCATCGCGGCCCTCGATGTCGATCCGGCCAAGGTCAAGGCAGGCGCCGAGGTCTTTGCCGACATCAAGTGCGCGTCATGCCACACCGTCGAGATGAAGACCGGGTCTGGGAGCGAATTGGCGGAAGTGCGCAACCAGACAAACAAGCCCTACACCGACCTGCTGCTGCATGACATGGGCACGGATCTGGCCGACAACTTTGTGGAAGGTCAGGCCACGGGCCGCATGTGGCGCACCTCGGCGCTGTGGGGCATCGGCTACACCGAGAAGGCGGCTGGAGCTGGGGTCAAGGTGGGCTACCTGCAAGACAGCCGTGCGCGCAACTTGACTGAGACGGTGATGTGGCACGGCGGGGAAGGCGAACGATCGAAGCAGCGCTTTGCGGCACTCCCGGCCTCGGATCGTCAGGCGCTGCTGGCCTTCCTCGGTTCGTTGTAAGCCCCA
>CAHJWV010000160.1 GCA_903643055.1 Burkholderiales bacterium
GCGGCGCCGTAGGCGGCCGTGACCTCGGAGCCGTAGGGGTTGACCAAGGCGATCATCACCAGCGACGACGAGGCAATCACCATCATCTGCAACCCCATCGGAATGCCTTTGAGCACCAGTGCTTTCAGGATCGCCAGGTCGATGCGGAAGTAGCGGAGTTCATGGCGGCGGATGCTCAGAACATGTTTGCTGGTGTACAGATTGACGATCAACGCAGCCAGGCTGGTGACTTGTGCAATCAAGGTCGCCAGTGCCGAACCGGCAATGCCCATCGCCGGCACCGGGCCCCAACCGAAGATGAACAGCGGGTTCAGTGCGATATCGAGGCCGACTGACAGTGTCATGAACAAGAGCGGCGTTCTCGCATCGCCCGCACCGCGCAACGCCATCATCAGGAAGTTGTAGAGGTACATGAACGGCAAGGCGATGAAGATCACATGCAGATAGGCAATGGCCAGGGGTTGGGCTTCGCCGGGCGTGTGCATCGCGCTCAGGATGTCGGGTGTTTCGATGAAGCCGATCAAGGCCATCAGAACCGACAGCGCCGAGAAGAAGGTGAGGCTGGTGCCGACCGTGCGCTTGGCCCGGCGCGGGTCTTTCGCGCCCATCGCCTGGCCGACCAGAATGGTGTTGGCTAAACTCATGCCGAACGCGATGGCCAGCAAGAAGAACAGCAGCATGTTGACGTTGGAGGACGCCGTGAGCGCTGCTTCGCCGAGATAGTGGCCGATCCATGCGGCATTGACGACGCCGTTCAGGGACTGCAACACATTGCTGGCCAGCGCAGGCAAGGTGAACAGCACCAAGGTCATCGGAACGGGTCCGGAGATCAGGTCGCGCCCGCGTGAAGCGGAGGCGGGTGGTTTGGCGGAAGCAGGGGCGTGGGGTGACGACATGGAGGAATCGGAAGTTCCGGCCGCGAGAAGGGTTTGAATAACTTATGCATGCGTTGGAGTGACGAAGGGTCAGAGACAGGAAGCCATCACCGCTGCTGGACGCAACAGCGTCAAGCAGCAGTGGGCTGTAGGCAGCGCACGCATCCTGATCAGTGAATACCGATCGGGATGCCTCGGGTTCAAGGTAAGGGAGTCGCTTCGATCATGGCGCGCACTTGTTCGCGCGCACCTCGCCCAGCGCCCGCAGCCGGCACCAGCCGATGCGCCACCGTTTGCGGCAGGATCGCCTGGATGTCATCAGGAGCGACATAGTCGCGCTGGTCGAGCAGCGCATGCGCCTTGGCCGCGCGCAGCACGGCAATGCCGGCACGCGGGCTCAGGCCATCGACGAACCACGCGCCGCTGCGCGTGGCTGCGATCAGTGCCTGCAGGTAATCGAGCAAGGCATCGGAGGCATGTACCTTCAGCACGACTTGCTGCGCAGCGATCAGCTCTTCGGGTGTCATCACCGCACCCAGGGACTGGATGGCTTCGCGCCGGTCGATGCCGGAGAGCAGGGCACGCTCGCTGGCCTTGTCGGGATAGCCGATCGTCAGGCACATCAGGAAGCGATCGAGCTGAGACTCGGGCAAGGGGTAGGTGCCGAGCTGGTCGGTCGGGTTTTGTGTGGCGATCACAAAGAAGGGGCGCGGCAGCGCACGGGTTTCACCTTCGACGCTGACCTGGTGTTCTTCCATCGCTTCGAGCAAGGCGCTTTGCGTCTTCGGGCCGGCGCGGTTGATCTCATCGGCCAGCAGCACTTGCGTGAAGACCGGGCCGGGGTGGAACACGAAGGCTTCGCGGCTGCGCTCATAGACGCTGACACCGATCAGGTCGGAGGGCATCAGGTCGGCAGTGAACTGCGTGCGTGAGAACCTGAGGCCGAGTGACACAGAAAGTGCATGGGCAAGCGTGGTTTTACCCACGCCGGGAACGTCTTCGATCAGCAGGTGGCCGCCTGCCAGAAGGCAGGCAACGCAGTCGCGGATCTGGGGCCGCTTGCCGACGATGATCGTGCTAATCTGATCGATCAATCGATCCAGTTGGGGTGCTAAGGCTTGACTCATATGGGCCACGATAACCCAAACCTGAAAGATTTCGCAGACGCATGAGCACCGCTTACTTCAGTCATCCCGATTGCCGAGCCCATGACATGGGCCCGGGCCACCCCGAGTGCCCGCAACGCCTGGAGGCGATCGACGAGCTGGTGTCGCGCAGCGGCCTCGATCTGCAGCACCGCGAAGCGCCGCGGGTTGACTTGCGTGATGTGGCTGGCGCGCATCAAGCCGGTTATGTCGCCGAACTGCAAGATGTGCTTCAACAGGTTCAAGACAGTGGCCGATCTCGTGCGCTGGACCCCGATACCACCGCCAGCCCCGGCACCTGGCAGGCGGTGCAGCGCGCGGCTGGCGCGGCGGTGGCCGCCACCGATGCGGTAATCGATGGCGAGGTCAATAACGCTTTTTGTGCCGTGCGCCCGCCGGGCCACCATGCGACACGCGATGCCGCGATGGGCTTTTGCTTTTTCAACAATGTGGCGATCGCGGCCCGCCACGCACTGGATGCGCGCGGCCTGCAGCGCGTGGCGATCATCGATTTCGATGTGCACCATGGCAACGGGACTGAAGACATCGTGGCCGGCGATGAGCGCATCCTGATGGTCAGTTTTTTTCAGCATCCGCTGTACCCGTACAGCGGCACCGAGCCGTTGGGCGACAACCTGTTGAATGTGCCTGTGCCGCCTTATGCACGCGGGCCGCAAGTGCGTGAGCTGATCGATGAAAAGTGGCTGCCGCGGCTGGATGCATTTTCGCCGCAGATGATTTTCATCTCGGCAGGCTTCGATGCCCACCATGAAGATCAGCTGGCTCAGCTGGGCTTGGTGGAAGCTGACTATGAATGGATCACACGCCGCATCAAGGACGTCGCTGAGCGCCATGCGAACCGGCGCATCGTGTCCTGCCTGGAAGGCGGTTATGCGCTCGGGGCGCTGGCGCGCAGCGTGGTCGCGCATCTGCGGGTATTGGCGCAGCCTTGACGCCGCATGGCGAGAGCGTTGAACGGCAGTCTGCAACTCGGCATGCCGTGTACGTCAGGCCCCGCGATTGAACGCCACTCATTGGACCTGCAGCCTTGCGATCACGCCTCGCTGGGTGCCGACGTTTGTCAACGATAAGAAAAACACGCCATGGACCTGATGCCGAACCTGCCGGAGCTGCAAGACCTATTTCATAACCTCACGGGTGCACGCGCTGCCACCGAAGGCGCAGTGCTGCTGGCCTGCCTCGGGCTGTCGTGGCTGGTCTGCGCACTGGTGCGTCGGCTGATGAAGCTGCAAGGCTCGGTGCTGTTCGGCAATAGCGTGGGCGACGGGGTGATGTTTCCGGTGCTGGCTTTGCTGCTGGCGCTGGGTGCACGGCAGTTGCTGGTCAGCGTGGGCAAGGTCGCGGTGTTCAAGCTCGCGATTCCGATCCTGGTGTCATTGGTGTTGATCCGCCTGATGGTGCGCGTGCTGTCGGCGGCCTTTCCCCACAACCCCTGGATGCGCGCTACCGAGCGCACCTTGTCGTGGCTGGCCTGGATCGGTGTCGCGCTGTGGATCACCGGCTTGTTGCCCGCGGTGCTGGAGCAGTTGGACGAGGTGCGCTGGAAGATCGGCAGTTCGCAGATTTCGCTGCGCAACCTGATCGAAGGCTCGCTGACCGCCGCGATCGTGATGGTGCTGGCGCTGTGGGTTTCGGCGGCACTGGAGCGCAAGATCATTCGCGGCACGGGCGATGATCTGTCGATGCGCAAGATGGTGTCGAACATCGTGCGCGCGGTGCTGATGTTCATCGGCCTGATCGTCGCACTGGCGGCGGTGGGCATCGATCTGACCGCGCTCAGCGTGCTCGGCGGTGCACTTGGCGTGGGCCTGGGTTTCGGCTTGCAGAAGATCGCGGCCAACTACGTCAGCGGTTTCGTGATCCTCGCCGAGCGCTCACTGCGCATTGGCGACATGGTTCGGGTCGATACCTTCGAAGGCCGCATCACCGACATCCGCACCCGCTACACCGTGATCCGAGCCCTCAACGGCCGCGAAGCGATCGTGCCCAACGAGATGCTGATCACGCAGCGAGTCGAGAACTCATCGCTGGCCGACCCGCGCGTGCTGATCAGCAGCCTGGTGCATGTGGCCCACGGCACCGACATCCGCGCGCTGCAGCCCAAGCTGGTGGCGGCGATTCAAAGTGTGGCCCGCGTGATCGAAGACCCGGGCCCGGCGGTGCAGTTGTCGGCCTTCCTGCCCGATGGCATCGAGCTCACGCTGCAGTTCTGGATTCGCGATCCGGAGAACGGGCAGGGCCCGGTCAAGTCCGACGTCAACCTCGCGGTGCTGGACGTGCTGAAGGCCGATGGCATCGAGATCCCGTACCCGCAGCGGGTGCTGCGGCATGTTCAGGCGCCGCTGGCTGCGTCGCTTGTGCACGTGCGTTGAGCCTCGAAGCGTGAGGAGAGCCGCTCGCGAGGCAGCTTGCCTGATGGGCCTGGCGTGCCGGGCTGGCCTTACTTCGGCGACTCGGGCTTGCCGGCCGCCGTCATCGTGCGAGGCTCGTTGGCCCGGCTCAAATGAACCTGCGTGCCGTAGCCCCGGTAGAGCTTATGCAGTGACTGGGCCTGGGCGCTCATTGTTGCAGCGTCATCGAGCTGGGCGTGGTGACGTTCGATGGTGTGCAGCGCCAGGTCGATCAGCTTCGCATTGAATGATTGTTCGGCGTGCGTCAGCAGCAGGCGTACGGCCTCGCTTGGCTTGCCCGAGACCGATTGCGATACCGCCTCTTCAGCCTGCGTGCAGATGTTTGCATAGGCGGTGTTGATGATGTTTTCAAACGGAGCCTGTGAGCGCGAGGCCTTGACCAGCAGTTCGCAGGTGGTGCGCGACACCGCGAAGCGGCTGGCGATCACGCCGATGTTGTGGTCGAGGCCTTCGAGCTGCAGTTCATGTTTGCTGATGCGTGCCAGCAGCGCGAGCAGGTTGCAGGCGGCTTCGAATTCGAAGTTCGGTGCGGTCACCTCGGCGATCAGCTCGCGCGCGATGCGGATCGCATCGGCCACCTTGCGGTCGATCAACGCGGTCAACGAGGCGATCACCGCTTCAAACCGGCGCAGCCGGGCGCTTTG
>CAHJWV010000161.1 GCA_903643055.1 Burkholderiales bacterium
GAGCAGCAGCACGCCGCCACCCTTTGATCTTCAACGTTCCCTTATCGCACTGTCCGAAAAAACTTGACCACGACACAACCTTCTCGATGTCAAAGGCCGCCCACTGGCCCGTGCACAAGGCGGTCTGGACATCAATGATGAGGAGCGCAGATGTCATATTGGATGATTTCTAAATCTCATGTTTTACTTAAGCGTCACCTTCAATCATCCGTCTGAATGAAGAGTTATCCCGCACGTCCACACCCGCGGACTTGCTCGCCGTCGTAGAGCGTTGGAGATGTCGCACCCTCCAAGTGAAGCGAGATTCGAGTTATCGGGAAAAGGAGATCCTCCTTGATCGCATCAACCTCCACTCGCCCCTTCTGCAAGGAACCAGACACCTCATACGAGATACGTGCCGAAGGATTTTCACCAAGCGTATTGAACGAGCCGGCTGTGGAGTACCAGCCAACGATTGGTTTTCCCAAAAGATCTGTTGCACTGTTTCGGAGAAATCGCAGTGACGCGTCGAACAGGAAGTTCAAGATCTGCCCCGGGTTAACGCCCTCCCGCGGCCGAGGCGACCACCATTGGGTGTCTGGTAGCGGCGTCCACGGAACATCCAATTTCTGCGGCCCTTTTTTCTTCCATCGCAGAGCTTCGCTCAGCGTCAACTTGCGAACTCCACAATGGGTAAGGCTGCAGGAGCGCGGATACGAGCCATCGACAAGGGATATGCCGCTGATGCCGTCCGGATCGTCTTCTTCGCCGGCTGAGATGCAAAGGCACGGATGGTACGAACAGTCTTCGCAGTAGTCACCAGGCTTGATGGCTGGCTCAGTTGGTGGATTCGGCATGGTTTTGCTGGCTACCACTTTATGGAGTGCTTTTTAGAACGGAAGCTTACTGACATATCTTGCCTGTCAACTCACCTTCAAAGCCCCGGCAGCCGCATAGGTGCTGAGCACGAAATAAGGCGATCCGCGATCGGACTGCTCGGTGCTGTGGGCCAGAAGCCAAACCCGGCATCGTAGGTGCGGCGACCCAGCAGCAGATCGAAGCACCCGCCATGTGCGGCCATCATCGCGTCGCGGCCAGCAGGCGTGCGATAGGCTGCGGTCCAGTCGCCGTAGGGGAAGTCGCCGTCGTTGCCTGAAACCTGGATGACCCCGTCTAGCGACATATGTTCGATGATTTTGAGTTTTCTCATGGAGGTCACTGCGTTCTCGGCCTGTGCGCGTTTTCGGCCCAAACTCATTTGTGGTGAATGCACGAGCGGCTCAGCCCGAGCCGGCGCATCTACTTTGCCAGGCCATCGAAGTGCGTGACGGGAATGGACGACAAATCGATGCCCTCCAGGCAGCGCACGTTCACGGCCACCATGTCATTGCCCTGGGGATCGACGCCATCCGCATACGGGTGCATGCCGCAATTCGGGCAGAAGCGATGCTTGATCAGGTGCTTGTTGAATTCATAGGTGCGCGAGGCGCTTTCTGGCGTCAGCAGTTTCAACGAGCTGCGCGGCACGAACCACAGAAGCGACCCCTTGCGCTGACAGATGGAGCAATTGCAAGACAGTGCGCTGGTGATCTCGCCGTCGACCTCAAAGGCCACCGTGCCGCAATGGCAGCTTCCCTTGTAATTCATGGCTTGCCCTTTCGAGTGAAGCGTTGCATGAAGGCCCAGCGTATCGCTGTCATGCTCACCGAGCAATCGCTTGAGGCGAAAACACTCAGGCGGCCTTCGATTTCTCGATCACTAGACGAACCGTCATCGGTGAACCCATCGTGATGTCTCAGGTGACATGCAAACGCATGCCGCCGACTCGCCGAGTGAACGCTTTGGATGAGCTTCTGGCCTGATGACTTTATCGCAACTCGCGTCGCTACCCAGGGCCGCATCCAGGGCCGCATCCATGGCCGGCAGCTAAGGCCTAACGTCTCACGTCAACGCGCCCTTCCACGGCGCGCCACCGGGGCAACAGATGAACGGGCCGGGTGCCTGGGGCCAGCGTTTGCCTGTCACGGTCGGGCGCCTCGGTGCGTCTGCGCCGTGCATCAAACACATGGCAGGTGCCTCAGCCCGCCCCGCCCTGCACCATCGCCAGCCACGCCTGTTCCATCGCTCGGGTATGGGCGACCGCGTCCCAGCCGGGCAGGGCCTGCAGGCGGCTGCGCAGGCCTTGCTTCAAAGCGAGCAAGGCGGCGCGGTCGCTGGCCATCGCGCGGGCGATTTCGACGTAATGGGTGTCGCTGGTGGCCACCCATTGCGGCAGGCCGGCGGCGCGCATGAAGCTTGCGCCCATGCGCGACACGAAATGCCCGCCTTCCAGCGTCAGCACCGGCACGCCCATCCACAGCGCCTGCAGCGAGGTCGTGCCGCCGTTGTAAGGCAAGGGGTCGAGCGCGATGTCGACATCGGCGTACTCGCCCATCATCACCGCCAGGCCGGTCGGCCCGCGAAACTCGATGCGCGCCGGGTCGACATCGAAGCGCGCGATGCGCTGCTGGAACAGGCGCACCGCGCCGGGGTCGTTGAAGCTCGGCGCCTTCAGCAGCAGCCGCGAGCGCGGCACGGCGCGCAGCACCTCGGCCCACAGGCGCAGCGTGTGGGCAGTCAGCTTCGGCACGTTGTTGAACGAGCCGAAGGTAAAGGGCCGCTCGGCCTGCGCTTCGCCATAGGCGGGATACGGGTAGTCGGCCTCGGGGGCGTAGCAAAACACGGTGTGGGGCAAGCGAGCGATGCGCTCTGAATACAAGGCTTCGCAGCCCGGTGGCGTGACCACCGCATCGCCGATCAGCCAGTCGATGTTGGGTACGCCGGTCGAGCCGGGGTAGCCGAGGTAAGTGGCCTGCACCGGCGCGGCCCGCTGCGCAAACAGCCGCATGCGCTGCTGGCCGGTGTGGCCGGCCAGATCGAGCAGCAGGTCGATCGCATCGGCATCGATGCGCTTGGCTAACGGCACATCGTTGAGCGTCGTCACTTCGTTCCAATGCTCGATGCGCGACCGCGCGAGCAAAGTCTGGTCGTCATACGACACGCCGGTGAAATACAGAAAGACTTCGAAGCGGCTGCGGTCGATCTCGCGCAGCACCGGCTGCAGGAAGATGTTGACCGGATGCTGGTGATGGAAATCGGCGCTGACGATGCCCAGCCGGATGCGGCGCCCGGCCAAAGGCTCGCGCCGAAAGCTCTCGCGGCTGCGCGCGCCCTCGCCCAGCGGCGCGAACAGCTCGCGGTGCAGCCGCGACACCTGCTGCACCGACAGGCTGTCGCTGTACAGCGAGCTCATGGCCGCGCTCGATGCCGCGGTGGGCAGCGCGTTGGGGCAGGCGGCGAGCTGCCGGTACAGCATCAGCGCCGCATCGGCATCGCCGCGCCGGCCGGCGATCGACGCGCGCATCGAGGTCGCGCCCGGCATCTCGGCCATCGCCTCGGCCTGCGCCAGCACCGCCTCGGCCTCGTCCATGTGCCAGCACTCGGCCAGCAGGTGCGCGAGGTTCCAGCGCGCCCAGGGGCTGCCCGGGTGCAGCGCGACATTGCGGCGCGAGACCGCGATCGCCTCTTGCCAGAGGTTGTGGCGAAAGCTCAGCTCGGCCAGGCGCGCCAGGGCCGCTTCGCCGCGCGCTGCGCTGGCAGCCGTCAACACCGGCAAGGCCTCGGCGCGCCGGCCGTCGCGCAGCAAGGCGTCGCCGAGGTCGATCTGCAGCTCGGCCACGGTGTCGGTTTGGGTGTTGGTTTGGGTGTTGGTTTGGGTGTCAGTGCGAGCGTTGGCTGGATGCTTGGATTGGGCGCCTGACTTTTCATCGGTGGTGACACCCAAAGCGGCGCCCGCCTTAGCGCCGCTGCCGTCGCCGGGCGCCGCGGCCTGGGCACCCTGCCCCGCCGCCAGGGCCAGCGCAGCCCGCAGCGAC
>CAHJWV010000162.1 GCA_903643055.1 Burkholderiales bacterium
TCCAGCAGCGCCCGGATCTTCGGCGCCAGGTGTGGCCCGGCGCTGTAGAGGAGGTAAGCCGACCGCTGATAGGTTTCGCTCAGCTGCCATTGCGGCAACACGCGAACCACGCTGCCATCGGCCAGGCCCTGTGCGGCGCTGAAGGCCGGAACGAGCCCGATGCCCGCGCCGCCGGCTACCGCGGTGGCCAGCGCCAGGCTGTTGCTGATCGAGTACCGGCTTGACACCGTCACCGTCATTGTTTCATCGCCGCGTTGGAAGGGCCAGGTCGGGCCGAAGGAGCCGTGGCCAAGGTGGAGGCAGCGGTGCGCAGTCAGCTGATCCGGTTGCTGCGGTGTGCCGTGCTTTTGAAGATAGCTCGCCGCAGCAACGAGCACATAAGGGGTCGCGCACAGCCGCAATGCGGCCAGGGCAGGCGGCAAGTCTGCAGCGATTCTTACCGCGACATCGATCCGTTCATCGATGAGATCGATCGGGCGATCGTTCAGCACGACCTGCAAGTCGACCTCCGGATAGGCATCGATGAAGCCGGCCAGCCTGGGTGCCAGCCAGACCTGGCCGAAGGCCACCGGCGCCGAGATCCGCAGCAGGCCGGTGGCGGTGCTGCTGTAGTGGCCGGCGAGATCCTGCACGTTGCGAGCAGCGCCCAGCAGCTTCTCGCATTCGCGGTGGATGTGGCTTCCCATCTCGGTCAACGCCAGTGCCCGGGTGTTGCGAACCAGCAGGCGTGCACCCAGCGATTTTTCCAGCCGGGCCACGCTGCGGCTGACCGAGGAGGGCTCCACACCGAGCACGCGCGCCGCCTGCGAGAAGCCGCCACAGTGCACCACGTGGGCAAAGGCGGCCATCTCATTGAGCAACATCATCTCCGCTCCTTCTGTCGTGGCCGGGCTTGGCCCGGCCATCGCACCTTAGTTCACCCGCGTGACTCTCGCTGCCGGTGGTGCAAGCTGCGGGTGCGCCTTCAGGTAGGCCAGAAGCGCATCGATGTCTTTGACGAAGCTGTTGGTGATGTTCTTGCCTTGCGTCACCACGCTGAAGTTATCACCGGGGCCGGGCGCCATGAAGTTGGTGAAGGTGACACGGTAAATTTTGGCGGCATCGAGCGCGCTGCCGTTCAGGCTGACCGAAGCCTCGATCACGCGGTGGCCCTGGCCGTCGGCGGCACCGGCCGGTTGGGCCGCATCCCAGGTGTAGCGCAAGCCGGCGCTGGGTTGCAGCAGGCGGCCGCAACCGTTGGCGCCCAGCGGTTTGGCGGCGCAGTTCGGCGCTTCCCATTGCTGCTCGAGCAAGCGCAGCAGTTGCGCGCCGGTCAAGTCGGCCGTGACCAGTGTGTTGGAGAAGGGCGCGACGGCCAGCAGGTCGCCTACGGTCACTTGCCCGCCGTTTTGGAAGATCAGGTCGGCGCGCACGCTGCCCGGGTTGATCAGCGCGAGGTCGGCCTGCGGACCACCAGCCAGATAGGCATCGGCCATCAGATCGCCTAAAGCGCCTTCGGCGCTTTCATCGCGGGTCGGCGTCGATGACGCGGGCATCAGCGCGCGCTTGATGTCGGCGCTGATCGATCCGGCCAGGGTGTTCTTCAAGGTCGCCGTCAGCGCCACGTATTGATCGACCAGCGCGGCCACGGCCGCGTCGGGCGCCAGCGCGGTGTAGCCCTCAGGCAGCGTGGTGTTCAGGCCGTTGATCACCGGCAGATTGTTGGCGGTCATCGCGGTCACGCCGGTGCCGGGCAGCAGGGTCAGGTCGATTGCGGTGACCGCGCTGCCATAGAAGCCGGTGGAGGTCAGCAGCTTGCCGTTGACGCGGCACACGTACTCTTGATGGGTATGGCCGCTGACGACGACGTCGACGTCCTTCGACAGCCCTTTGATGATCGGCACGATCTGGCCGGTCAGGTTCGGGCAGCTGCTGTCGTTCAGCATTGAAGCGGTGGTTTGCCCGCCTTGGTGGATCAGCACGACAACGGCCGTTGCGCCTTGGGCCTTCAGTGCCGCGGCCTGGGTGTTGATGGTGCTGACTTCATCGAGGAAGCTCAGCCCGGCCACGCCGGTGGAGGTCACGACCGAAGGCGTGTCTTTCAAGGTCAGGCCGATGAAGCCAACCGAGGCTGCGCCAAAGCGCTTGAGCGTGGTGGCCGGGAAGAGCGTCTGGCCGGTAGCGTTGTCGATGGTGTTGGCGGCGAGGTACTTGAACTTCGCGCCGGGATAACGGCCTTGTTGCAGGCAGGTGTCTTGCCCGGTCACGCCGCCAGGGAAGCAGCCGCCGTTCTGGATGCGCAGCAGCTCTGCCTTGCCATGATCGAACTCATGGTTGCCCACCGAAGTGATCTCCAGGCCGAGCTGGCCGAGGATGTCGACCGTCGATTCATCGTGCGTCAAGGATGAGCTGACTGGCGAGGCCGAGATCATGTCGCCGGCCGCGACGACCACGTTGTTCGGCTGGCCTGCCTTCAGCTGCGCCACCAGCGTGGCGAGGTAAGCGGCGCCACCGGTGCGCACAGCGGTACCGGCCGGGTTGGCAGGGTCTTTGACGATCACCGAGCCGCCGTTGTTGGCGGCTGGCACTTCAAAGTTGCCGTGGAAGTCATTCATCGCGATCAGCCGGACCGAGACCGGCATGGGCGCTGCGGGCGGCGTGGCGGTCGCGCTGTCGTCTTCACAGGCGGCGAGCGTGGCGGCGATGGAAATCAGGGCTGCCAGACGCAGCAGCGATGCAGGAAATGCCATGGTGTCCTCGGATGCGTGGAAGTTGCGTGGAACTGCGTTGAACAG
>CAHJWV010000163.1 GCA_903643055.1 Burkholderiales bacterium
CGACGACGTTTCCAAGAACATCGTCGACAGCGTGACGAAGGACCTGAAGGAAAGCGGCGAGAGCGGCGGCAGCGGCAAGGCCAGCGCTGACAGCTGGATGGTTGCCATTGCCAAAGCCATGGGCAAGATGATGGGCCAGCGTGCCGAGAAGCTGGTGGGCCTGTCCAAGGCGATGAGCGAGACGCAGACCGGCACCGACACCGCATCGCAGCAAGCGTCTGCGAAGGAAATGCAGGTCAACAACGCCAACTTCCAGGCCACCTCACAAGAGTTCTCGCTGCTGCAGAACACCTTCTCGACGGCCATCAAGTCCATCGGTGAAGCGATGTCTTCGGTCGCTCGCAAGCAGTAATTCCCGCGCGCAAAAAACCCCGGGGTGCGCCCGCGCTCCGGGCTGCGCTCTCGGTTTTTCATGGAAGCGGATTTCAGGATGACGCCTTCTCCCAACCCCTGCGCTCGCATCGGTTTCCCGACCCAGGGCAACGCGACGAAGATCATCGATCTGCCGCGGCGGCTCGCGGCCCACGCTTCGGCGCTGGCGATGGCCGTGCTGCTGTGCAATGCGAATACCGCTTCTGCGCAGGGTTATGTCATGGAGTTCGGGCAGACCTACAACGCGCCGATGTCCAACTTCATCAGCAACTCGGCGTTGAACAATCTGTCGATGATCAACGCGACGGTGCCCGACGCGAAGTCCAAGAAAACGCCTCAGGCCGCGCAGCACCTGGATGCACCGCGTGCCAATGCCGCCGCCCAGCTGCAGCGCAATGCGACCGAGCTGGCGCAGCGCTTCCCGTCCGCACAGCGCGACCCGATGGCGCAGGCGTATCTGCAGAGTTTCGACGTCTATCGCAAGCTCGAAGCCAAATTCGGTTGGTCACCGAACGATGTGGCCGGCGCGCTGGCGGCTTTCGTCGTCGGCAATTACATGGTGTTGAACGGCAGTGACGTGCCCGACGCCGAATTCGCCGCGGTGGCCGACCAACTGCGCCGCGACCCCAAGATCAACACCACCTTCAGCGGCCAGCCGTCGCAGACGCTGCGCACGATGTACGAGCAAAGCGCCATGGTGGGCACCTTCATGGCCTTGGCGCAGATGTCACAAAAGACGACGCCGCAGCCACCGGCCCAACAGGCGAATCTGCGCGACTCGGCACGCGCCAACTTGAAGCAGGTGCTGGGAACCGACCCCGAGCGGCTGCAAATCAGTGCGCAAGGCATGCGCCTGCGCTAAGCGCAGACCCCTGCCGCGGAGGCGATCGCCATGAACAGCTCGTCATTCATCCGTCCCCTCGGCCTGGCCGGTACGGCCGGGCCCATCGGCAGCAGCGATACCGCCGCGCTGTCGTCGCCGGCCATGGGCCACCTCGATGGCGCGCAGGAGGCGCTTCGCGCCGATGTGGAGCCAAACGCACGTGGCTTGAGCGTCCAGGCGCATGCGGACCGCGTGCTGGATGCGTTGCGGGCTGCTGCGGCCGAGCGCGCATGAGCCTCGCCGACGCAAATCTTTTGCCCAATGCCGCGCCTGGCGCCGTGCATTGGACACGCGCAGCCCGGGCCTTGCTGTCGGGCTGTGTGGACCTGAGCCATGCCGATCTGCGGCTCGATTTGCTGGAGCGCATCTGTCGCGGCCTCGGTGATGCGCTATACCCGGACTTCCTCACCTTGCTCGCCTTGATCGGCGAATGCGGCGATGCGCAGGCCCGTGCCGTGCTGGCGGACACATTGCTCGAAGGCCTGCGTTCAGGCCGCGTGCCCAGTGGCCGCCGCCAGGCCTGGGGTGCGGCCGGCAGCAGCGATACGCCGACCGCTGGCAGCTCGTTCGGATCCTGGCGCACGCTCGGCCCGATCGAATACCTGTGTGCGGCGCATGAAGCCGGCAGGGCCTCACCGCATGCGGCCGGCAGCGCACCGTCTAACGAGACCTTCCTGCGCCAAGGCCAATCCCTGCTGCGCCTGGTGGACAGCAGCGCCGATGCGCGGCGCCTGTATGTGATGCGCCTGCAATCGATGGCACTGGACCCGGTCGAGGGTGGGCTGTCGCGATCGGTGCGCCATGGCCTGCAGGCGATGGCGCAAGCCTGGACCGAAGGCCTGGCGCCTGACGTCGTCTGCCAACGTTATCTGAATGCCATGCCGCAAGGCATGGGCCAGTCCTTGAATCTGCTGGCACACCGTGCGACAGCGCCTTCTTCGATCTCCTCAGCCCTTCAGGACGCTTATGTCTTCCTCCATCACCCAAAATGATCCGTCGGCCCGCAGCGCTTCGGCCTCCTTGTTGTCTGCTGTTGCACTGACACCGCGCGCCGACTATGACGCTGCGCACGTCAACAAGACCTTCCAGCAGATTCGGCATACCTTCGAGGACGGCAACGTCTGGAAGAGTGAGCTCGAACACGACGCGCAAGCGGTCGGCCAGTTGTCACCCGACGAGCGCAACTCGTTGGTCAATTTGATGGCCAAAGACCAGAGCGGATCTCAGTCACTGTTGATGCGCTGGATGGGCGAGGTCACGACCGGTGGCATCGGCCCCTGGGGCGGCCTGGACCATCCTCAGATCCAGACACTGTGGGAAAACCTGGTGCAAGGCCAGGACCCGGCGAACCTGGAGAGGCTGTTCCATGCGGCCAAGCAGGGTGAATCGCCCAAAAGTATTTATCCCAACGCCACGGGCCTGGACATCGAGCAGCCCTACCAGAAGCTGATGGCCGAGTCGGTCGCGAAGTACGGTACAGGCGAGCAGCGCGTCGGCTTCATCGGCCAATTGGCCGACAACGCGGAGAAGGGCAATCTTTCGGCCGCGCGCAGCATCGGCATCGTGCTCGGCTCGCTGCACGAGCCGAAGCAGGTCGACCAGGCGCTAAGTGGGCTGAACCGCGCGGCGACCGATGCAGTCGTGTCTCGGCTGATCACGGTCAACGGGAACATCGGCACCAACATGTTCGGCGGGACAACCGTGCACGAACAGGTCGATGCAAGGATGTTCAACGACGTGGCGCGCAGCGTGGCGAGCGCCACCAATGCGCGCGAGAAAGGCGGCTTCGTGGCGTCTGCCGGCCAGCTGATGAAAGACTTCGACAAGACGATGTACGGCAAAGAAGCCATCGGCCAGATTAAATCGACGATCGCCTCGGGCATGTCGGCCGTGATCGGCAGCGACATCAACGGCGTCATCGACAACACGCTGCTGCAGAACAGCCGTGAAGGCCATTCGAATGGTCGCGGCGCGCTGAAGGAATATGCGTCCACGCTGCTCGACTCCGGCAAAGGCACGCACCTGGGCGCCATCGTGCTGTCGCTTCAGCGTGGCAATTCGCTCGACCAGGACCCGATGCAGTTCCTGTCGCAGCGGCAGGCGCGCACCGACGACGGCCCCGGCTACCAGCATGCGCGGGTGCTCGGCGACTGGCTCGGCGTGGTGGGTTCGGCGGTGCAGTCGCGCATCAGCAGCCGGGAGCAGAACGCCAACGTCGCCAACATGCTGTTTGGCGTGGGCTACGACTCCTTGAAGGAACTCGTCGGTGCCGTTTTCCCACCCGCCAAGCCGCCGTTGGGCCTGGTGTCCATCGTCGCCAAGCCCATCGTCAGCACGGCAATCACCAACTGGCGCACAGAGCTGGCGCGCGACGACCGCAGCTTCACGCAAAGCCTCTACGAAGCTGCCTTGCCGCATCACGCCAATGGCGTGGAAGCCACCGCGGATTGGGTGTCGACGCTGAACTCGCAATACAGGGCGAGCCTGGATCGGCAATAGGGTGCTGCCGAGCTGGGGCCGGCGGCGCCATCGCTGATTCAGCTCGGCAAATTCAACTCGGCAAGATAAGCCCGCCGCAGCGCTGCCCGCTGCGGCGGGAAGCTCGTGCTGGTGGCT
>CAHJWV010000164.1 GCA_903643055.1 Burkholderiales bacterium
TTTCCCTACACGACGCTCTTCCGATCTCATGCTGGTGATGGCGGCGGGCATCGAAGCCTTCTGGTCGTCGGCCCGCTGGATTGCGCCAGCGGTGAAGTACGGTGTTGGCGCGGCTTGCTGGGCCCTGGTGATCGGCTATCTCGGTTGGCAGGGGCGGCCACGCGGCGTGAAGCCGGCGCGGCCGCTCGGAGGCGCGCATGAAGGTTGATGCGATCGCGTTGGAGCTGCGGCCGAGGCCGATGAACGAAGCGGCCGATCTGGGGGTGCGGTTGGTGCAGACACATGTGCGCTCGGTGTGGCTGACCTGCGCGCCGGTGTTCGCCGCGGTGGTCGTGTTGTGCTTGTCGACGGTGGAGATCGCGCCCTGGTTGCCCGGCCTGTTGATCTTCTGGCTCAAGCCTTGGTTCGATCGCAGCGTGCTCTTTGTGCTGTCCCGTGCGGCCTTTGGCCAATCGACCCGCTTCATCGATCTGTGGCGTGCGCAGCGCGAGGTCTGGTGGCGGCAGTTGCCATCGACCTTGCTGTGGCGCCGCTTCTCGCCATGGCGCTCGTTCACGCAAGCGATCTACCAACTCGAAGGCCAACATGGCGCCGCGCGCCGGCAGCGCCGCACGCAGTTGCTGCGTGGCCAACGTGGCGCGGCGGGTGGCATGCATCTCGTCTGGGCCAACGTCGAGATGGTGTTGTCGATCGGCCTGATGGCGCTGGTGGCGTGGTTTGCGCCTGGCGAGTCGCGCGGCGACTTGAGCGAATGGCTGATGCATGGTGAAGGCGTGTTCGCGCATCTGTGGGTCACGCTGCCTTATGTGCTGGTGGTGCTGATGCTGGAACCGTTTTATGTGGCGGCCGGCTTCGCGATGTACCTGAACCGGCGCGTGCAACTGGAAGCCTGGGACATTGAACAGGAGTTCCGGCGTGCGTTTTAAAAATGGCCTGAGCGCGCCGCGCCACGGCGGCTTGCGAACTCTGCCTTGCCTTGCCGTGACGTTGTCTGTGTGGCTGGCAGCGGATGTCGCGTTAGCTCAAACGGCAGCGTCGGCGACAGCGGAAGCGGAAGCCGCTCTGGCCGAGCCTGCGCCCATGGCATCGGCGCCGACGCGCGAAGCGGTGACGGCCGAGATCAACCGGCTGCGCGAGGACCCGATCTTCGGTTCCGTCCACAAGGAAAAGAAGCTGCGCTTCAAGCCGCGTCAGCCCGACAAGAAGCCGGACAAAAAGCCGGATGAACGCTGGGCTTGGCTGCGCGAGCTGTCGCTCTGGTTGTCGCAGGTCGGGCGGGGGTTGATCTGGGGCGGCGGCGCCGTGCTGGTGGCGGTATTGCTGGTCAAGCTGAGGCTGTGGGTGCGCGAGCGCGCGGGGGCGGCGCCACAGAAACCGTCGCGCCTACCCAGCCATGTACGCGACCTCGACATTCGCCCCGAGAGCCTGCCCGATCGCATCGGCGAAACCGCCGCCGCGCTGTGGCAACGCGGTGAGCACCGTGCGGCCTTGTCGCTGCTGTACCGCGGCGCGCTGTCGCGCCTGGTGCATGGGCATCGATTGCCGATTCTTGCTGCCAGCACCGAAGGCGAATGTGTGCAGCTGGCCGCGCAGCGCCTCACACCCGAGATCAGCAGCTTCTTCGCCCGGCTGGTGTCGGCCTGGCAGTTGGCGGTCTATGGCGGGCGGCTGCCGGAGACGGCCAGCGTGCTGACCTTGTGCGATGAGTTCGAGCGCAGCTTGCGCCTGCCGGTGCCTGCGGCCGATGTGCCTGCGCCGACCCTGGAGGCCGCACGGTGAACCGCGACAACCTGTGGCGTCTCTTGTCGCTGCTGCTGGCGGCAGCCTGCATCGCATGGCTGGTGTCGTGCACCGAGTGGGCCGAGGTCGATGTTCACACGCCAGCGAAAGGCGAGGCGGCGAAGAACGAGCTCTATGCCCTGCAGCGGCTCGCGCAGCAACTCGGCGCCGAGGTCACGATGCCGCACGAGCTGTCGCAGATGCCGCCGCCCGGCGCGACCTTGCTGCTCTCCTCGCTCGAATGGGATCTGTTTCCCGAACGTTCGCCAGCGCTGCGCGAATGGGTGCAGCAGGGCGGGCATCTGGTGATCTTCAGCTGGATGCTTGACCGCGAGCCGCTGCAACAATGGCTGCCGATCCACTCCGGCAAGCGGCAGACCTGCGCGGCGCCAGAGCCGCAAGCCTCGGCAGCTTCGTCGGTGGCCTCGTCTGCCAGCGCTTCGCACTCTTGCAAAGCGCCCTGCTCTGAGGCCGACGACGACCTGGACGCCGATGATGACGAGGACGATGAGGAAGACGACGAAACGCCGGCCGACGGCCCCCTCGCGGCCGGGCCTGCGGCATCGGGCGCTTCCGAACCCGCGAGCCAGTCGATGATGGCGGACGGTTCGATGTGCCATCCGGTGACGGAGCCTGACGCGTTGCCGGCGAGTTATCCCCCCGACCGCAGTTACAGCTTCTGCGGTTACAGGGGCTATCGAACGATCCAATCGAAGCAGCCCCCGGCCTGGTTGCTGAAAGGCAAGCGTGGAACCGAGTTGCTGCGGGTGGCTTTCGGTCAGGGCAGCGTCACGGTGATCAACAACGATGTGGCCTTCTTCAACCCGCAACTGCTCAAGGGCGACAACGCGCTGATCGCGGTGTCTGCGTTGCAGATCCGGCGCGGTGCACTGCTGTGGTTTGTGACCGAAGAGGCCCGCGCGCCTTTGCTGGGCTGGGTCTGGCAGCAGGCGGCGGTGGCGGTGTTGCTGGTGGCGCTGGCCCTGGCGCTGTGGCTTTGGCGCGCTGCCGTGCGCTTTGGCCCGATGGCCGCCGAGCCGAAAGCGGGCCGGCGCTCGATGACCGAACAGATCACCGGGACCGCGCAGTTTCTGCGGCGCCATGGCGCGCAGGCCTTGCACGCGGCGCAACTGCGTGCGCTGGACGAGAGCGCACGCAACCATGTGCGGCATGACGACACGCTGGAGCGCAGTGCCCGCGCGCAGGCCATTGCCCGCCTGACGGGACTGGACGCGCAGGCGCTGGGTCAGGCCCTCGACCCCAGCATCTCGCGCCGCAACGTGGACCTGCCGCCGGTGCTCGAGATCCTTGAAACCGCTCGCCGGCTGTTGACACAGTCAGCCCATCGCCCCCGTACCGAAGGAAAGCCCCATGCCCATCAATCCGAATGACATCACCCGCGCGGCCGGGCTTCTGAACGAGCTGCGAGCCGAAGTTGGCAAGGCCGTGGTCGGCCAGCAAAAGGCTGTCGACCAGATCCTGATTGCGCTCGTGGCTTCAGGCCATGTGCTGATCGAAGGTGTACCGGGGCTGGGCAAGACGCTGCTGGCGCGCTCGCTCGCCAAAGCGATGTCGCTCAGCTATGCGCGCGTGCAGTTCACGCCCGATCTGATGCCGTCCGACATTACCGGCCATTCAGTGCTGGAAGCCCGCACCGGGGCCGGCGAAGGCATGGGTGCGCTGCGCGTGCACCGCGGCCCGGTGTTCACCAACCTGCTGCTGGCCGACGAAATCAATCGCGCGCCGGCCAAGACGCAAAGCTCGCTGCTCGAAGTGATGCAGGAATACCAGGTCACGCTGGAAGGGCAGACGCTGGCGCTGCCGCGGCCCTTCATGGTGCTGGCGACGCAGAACCCGATCGATACCGAAGGCACCTACCCGCTTCCTGAAGCGCAGCTCGACCGCTTCCTGTTCAAGATCGACATCGGCTATCCGACGCACGACGAAGAAAACGCGATCGTGCGCCGTACGACCGATCAATCGACCGGCGATCAGTTCCCGCTCGATGCCATCACGCAGCGTCTTGATGAACGCTCGGTGCTGGCCTTGCAGCGCATGGTGTCGTTCATTCGCGTGGACGACAAGGTGGTCGACTATGCGGTGCGCATTGTTCGCACGACGCGCAGCTGGCCAGGGCTGTCGGCCGGAGCCGGGCCGCGCGGTGCGATCGCGCTGGTGCGGGCGGCACGCGCCACGGCACTGATGCAGGAGCGCGATTTCGTGACGCCCGATGACGTCAAGCGCCATGCCTTGCCGGCGCTGCGCCACCGCGTGATGCTGGCACCCGATGCGCAGCTGGAAGGGCGCGAGGTCACCGAGTTGCTGAGCGCGGCGCTCGATGGCGTTGAGGCACCACGGCTCTGATGCAGGCGCAGCGGTGATGCGCTGGATTCCCAGCCGTGTGGCGGTGCGGGCCGTGGCCGGCGCCGCGTTGTTGGCGGCTGCCGCTTTGCTGATCGGCGCGCCGCAGCGCGCGGTGGGCATGGCCGCCGCGGTAACGGGTTTGCTGGGCGCCGGCTGGGCGGCCTACGACCTGTGGCGCAGCAGGGCCGCATGGGAGCGCGCACCGTTGACGCTGGAACGCCAACTGCCGCATGCGCTGGCGCTTGGCGTTAGCAAGGTGTTGAGCCTGACGATCGCGAACACCGGCACCACGCCATGGCAAGCGCAGGTGTTCGACGAAGCAGATGACAAGCTGGCCTTTGACGGCTTGCCGCAGGCCGTCGCGCTGCCAGCCGGTCAACGCGTTGAACTTCGCTACCGCGTCACCCCTCGCGAGCGGGGCTTGGTGCGCTTTGGCGGCACGCAGTTGCGCCTGCGCACCTTGGGTGGCTGTTTCGAGATGCTGCTGAGACTGGGGGC
>CAHJWV010000165.1 GCA_903643055.1 Burkholderiales bacterium
CGGCTTGCGCATCGAGCACCAGCAAGTCGGCGCGCGCGCCAGGCACCAATCCCCAGCGGGTCTGACCGGCTGCTTGAGCGCCGCCTGCGAGCACGGCTTCCCATAAGCGCGCGGCGGTGGCGGGCTGGCCTGCCGTGGGCGCGGCCCCCACATTGCGCTGGCGACGCAGCAGCCGTTGGCCGTATTCCAGCCAGCGCAGTTCTTCGGCCCAGCGTCGCGAGACCTGGCTGTCGGAGCCGATGCCCAGCGGCACGCCGCCGCTCAACCATCGCGCCAGGTCGGGGATGCCATCGCCGAGGTTGGCTTCCGTGCTGGGGCAGATCACGATGCCGGCCCCACTCTTCGCGACCGCATCGATCTCGCTGGGCAGCGCGTGGGTCGCGTGAATCAATTGCCAGCGCCGGTCGAGCGGCCGTTCGCGGCACAGCCATTCGATCGGCCGTGCACCGGTGGCTTGCAGGCAATCGTCGACTTCCTGCGTTTGCTCGGCTATATGGATGTGGATCGGCAGATCGTCATCGCCCACCGAGTGCAGCAGCGTGGCCATCGCTTGCGGTGAAGCGGCGCGCAGCGAATGGATCGCCACGCCGGCGTTCACGCGCGGCCGCTGTACGGCGTTGATGCGGCGCTGCAATTCCCTCACCGAGGTGGCGCTGGTGGCGAAGCGGCGCTGATCTTCGCGCAGCGATGGCATGGCAAAACCAGCGCGTTCATAGAGCACCGGCAACACCGTCAGGCCGATGCCGCTTTCGCCGGCCGCATCGGCCAAGGCCCAGCTGAGCATCGCGGGGTCGGCGTAAGGCGTGCCCTGCTCGTCATGCTGCAGGTAGTGGAACTCGCAGACCTGGGTGTAGCCACCGCGCAGCAACTCGACATCGAGCTGCGCCGCGACTGCCCTCAACTGCGCCGGCGTGATGCGCAGCGCAACGCGGTACATGCGATCGCGCCACGACCAGAAGTCATCGGCCTCACTGTCGCGCCGCTCGGCCAAGCCAGCGAATGCGCGCTGGAAGGCATGGCTGTGGGCGTTGACCAGCCCCGGCAGCACCGGCCCGGCCAATACCGTGCTGCCCGGTGGAGGTGTCGCCACGTCGGCTGCAATCTCGGACCAGCGGCCTTGTGCATCGCTGCGCAGCAGCACGCGCAGTTGCCAGCGCCCGCCGATCCAGGCGCGGGGCGCCCACAGAAGCTGGCTCGATGGCTGACGCGATGAATGAGCGTCAGGCATCGGGCGTCCAGTCCAGCAGGGTCTGGATCAGGCTGCGCAAGACCGGCCGCACTTCGGCCGCGCGCTCGGCGTCGATGCCATCGATGCCATACGGCGGCGCTTCATTCATGTAGCAGCGCCACACCATCTCCAGCTGCACCGCATGCACGCCGTGCGCCGGCCGGCCGTATTCGCGGGTGATGTAGCCGCCTTTGAAGCGGCCATCGATCACCTGGCTGAAGCGGCTTTGCGCCTGCAGTCGAGCTGCCAGTGCCTCGCGCAGCGAAGGCGCGCAACTGGCGCCGCTCACCGTGCCCAGGTTCAGGTCGGGCAGCAGGCCGTCGAACAGCCAGGGCAATTGCGACTTGATGCTGTGCCCGTCGAACAGCACAGCGTGGCCGTGGGCCGCCTTCAAGCGCGCCAGCTCGGCCTGCAGCGCATCGTGATAAGGCTGCCAATAGGTAGCGCGCCGCCGTTCGACTTCGGCGTCATCGGGCGCTTGCCCCGTTTGATAAAGCGGATCGCCGGTGAAAAAGCGCGTCGGGCACAGCTCGGTGTTGTTCGCGCCGGGGTACATCGGCGCGTTGTGCGGCGGCCGGTTCAGGTCGATCAGGTAACGCGAAAAGCGCGGCACCAGCAGGCTGGCGCCCATCTCGCGCACGAAGCCATACAGCGTGTCGAGACACCAGTCGGTGTCTTCCGCGGCCCGTGCGCGTTCGACATAACGCGGCTTCTGATCGTCGGGAATCTGCGTGCCCACATGCGGCAGGCTGACCAGCAGCGGCGTGCGGCCGGGGTACAGGCTGAAGGTCGGCTCAATCATCCATGCGCTCCTTGCCCGCGGCGATCACGCGGCGACACGGGTTGTGCCCGAACCAGTAAGCCAGCTCGTTCGGGTGGTCGATGTGCCAGACGGCGAAGTCGGCGCGCTGCCCGGCGGCCAGTCGGCCGCGATCGGTCAGACCCAGTGCTTGGGCACCGTTGACGGTGACGCCGCGCAAGGCTTCTTCCGGCGTCAGGCGAAACAGCGTGCAGGCCATGTTGATCATCAACAGCAGCGACAAGGCCGGCGAGCTGCCGGGGTTGTGGTCGGTGGCAACGGCAATCAGCACGCCCTGTTCGCGCAGCGCGGCGATCGGTGGCAGCCGCGTTTCACGCAGAAAGTAATAGGCGCCGGGCAGCAGTACCGCGACCGTGCCGGCCTGGCGCATCGCTGCGATGCCGCTGTCGCTCAGGTGTTCCAGGTGATCACAAGACAGCGCGCCGAATTCGGCCGCCAGCGCCGCGCCCCCCTGATCGCTCAACTGCTCGGCATGCAGCTTGACGGGTAGCCCGAGCGCACGCGCCGCTTCGAACACCCGCCGCGTTTGCGCCGGGCTGAAGCCGATGCTTTCGCAGAAGGCATCGACGGCATCGACCAGCCCCTCGCGCTGCAACTCGGGCAGCCAGCGGCAGACGGCGTCGATGTAGGCATCGGCCTGGCCATCGAACTCGGGCGGCAGCGCATGCGCGCCCAGGTAGGTGGCGCGTACGCTGACGGTTAGCTCGCGGCCAAGGCGGCGTGCGATCGCGAGGCAGCGGCGCTCGTCATGCAGCGACAAGCCGTAGCCCGATTTGATCTCCAGTGTGGTGACGCCTTCACGCATCAGCGCCTGGGCCCGGCCGCGCGCCGCGGTGAACAGCGAATCGTCGCTGCCCTGGCGCGTGGCCGCGACCGTCGAGCGGATGCCGCCGCCGGCGCGGGCGATCTCTTCGTAGCTTGCGCCTTGCAGCCGCAGCTCGAACTCGCGGGCGCGCTGGCCGCCATAGACGAGGTGCGTGTGGCAATCGACCAGGCCCGGCGTGACCAGCGCGCCGCCCAGCCGATATTCGGCGCTGACATGGCTTGTCAGCGAGGCCGGCAGATCGGCTTCGGTGCCGACCCAGGCCAGCCGCTCGCCGTCGACCAGCAGCGCGCCGTGTTCGATCCAGCCCCAGGGCGTCGGGCCATCGAGGGTGGCAATGCGCGCATCGCGCCACAGGCTCAACCCGCTCATCACTCGCTGCCTTTCGGTGAGAAGCCCAGCCACCAGGCGCGGGCCGGCTCGGCGTCGGATTCAAAGACCCAGGGGACTTCGCCTTCCTGGTCGACCCACAGCAGGCTTTGCGCTGGCATCGCCACTTCCTGGCCATCGCCGATCCAGCGGCCCGGCACCGAGGTAAAGAGGCCGCGCATCGCAAACGATGCGCTCCAGCCCACGCCGACTTCCACGGACTGCATGGCACCGCGATGGCAAGCGCCATCGGCATCGAGCTCGGTGCGCACCATCAGGTTCAGGTCGAACGAGGAGCCGCCGAGCAATCGGCAATCGGGTGCGCTGGCACCATCGAAGCGCAGCGGTTCGTCGCCGGGCTGCAGCGTGGTCGGCCAGGGGTCGAACTCAAGCGTGACGCCATCGCCTTCGATCAATGCGAGCCAGCGCTCGATGCCGGTGAAGACCGAGAACGGCCCGTTGAACATGATGTTGGCCACGCTCACGCGCACCAGCCAATCGTTGCCGTCGGGCCAGCGGAAGATCTCGCGGGTCTGGCCGCCGCCGTTGCGCCACGGCTGAGTCTCGATGTCGGCCAGGCGGGTCAGTTGAAGTGTCATGGCGAGTATTGGCCGTCGATCTGATACTGCGCACCAGGGTGCACCAACCGTGCCAGGGTGATGGGTACGCCACGGCTGACCGTGCGGCGCACGAGGATCAGGCAGGGCTCGTCGCGGCGGATGCGCAGCAGCCGGGCTTCCAGCTCGCTGGGCCGGCTGGCTTCGATGCTGAACTGTGCTTCCCACAGCGGCGCGACCTGCAGCAGGTAATGCGTCGGCGTGGTCTGGGTGAAGTCGATCTGCAGGTAATCGGGTGCGCAAGCCGGGTTCACATAGCGGTCTTCGCATTGCAGCGGAAGGCCATTTTCGAAATGAACAATCAGCGTGTGAAAGACCGGCGCGTGGGTCGGCAAGCCCAGCCGTTGCGCGAGTTCGGCCGGCGCGCGCTCCTTGCGCGCCAGGTGCACTTCGGCATGGTGCTTATGGCCGCGTTGCGTGATCTCGTCTTGCAGATCGCGGATGGTCAGCGTGGACGACACCTTCGACAGGTGCGCCGCAAACGTGCCCACGCCTTGCACGCGCGTCACCATGCCTTCGGCCTGCAGTTCGCGCAGCGCGCGCGTCACCGTCATGCGGCTGACGCCGAACTGCGTGACCAGTTCGGCTTCTGAGGGCATCAGCGTGCCGGGTGGCCAACTGCCGCGCCCGAGTTCATCCTTCAGGAATTTCTTGACGCGTGCATACGGTGCCACCGGGGTCGCACTCATGGGGTCGGCGTTCGGGAAAACATGACAGGCATGATAGTTGCCTAGACTTGTCTATACAAGTAAAGTCTGACCTCATCGTTACTTGCACTCTACTTCACCGAACGAGGTTGCCATGTCTGAAGAGAATTCGATTCCTGAGGTGGCATCAGTGGGTGATGTGATGCGTGGGTTGGCTAATGACGTGAGGCGTGAAATTGCGCGAGATGAACTCCGCCACGCCCCGCGTGTGGTGCGCGCCCCGCGGGGCAGCGCGCTCAGCTGCAAGAACTGGTTGATCGAAGCGGCCTACCGCATGATCCAGAACAACCTCGACCCCGAGGTGGCGGAGAACCCGCAGGCGCTGGTGGTCTATGGCGGCATCGGCAAGGCGGCGCGCAACTGGGAATGCTTCGATGCGATTCTGGCAAGCCTGAAGTCGCTCGGCGAAGACGAAACCTTGCTCATTCAATCGGGAAAACCGGTCGGCGTGTTTCGCACCCATGCCGATGCGCCGAGGGTGCTGATCGCCAATTCCAACCTGGTGCCGAAGTGGGCGACCTGGGCGCATTTCCATGAGCTTGATCGCAAGGGCTTGATGATGTACGGCCAGATGACGGCCGGCTCGTGGATCTACATCGGCAGCCAGGGCATCGTGCAGGGCACCTATGAAACATTTGTCGAAGCTGGCCGCCAGCACTACGCCGAAGGCAGCCCGGGCGCAAACCCGTGGGCTGGCCGCTGGATCTTGACCGCGGGCCTCGGCGGCATGGGCGGTGCCCAGCCGCTGGCGGCCAGCTTTGCCGGCGCCTCATCACTCACCATCGAATGCCAGCAGTCGCGCATCGACTTCCGCCTGAAGACGCGTTATCTCGACGAGCAGGCGAAAGACGTTGACGATGCACTCGCTCGTTTGTCGAGTTATGCAAAAGAGAAGAAGGCGGTGTCGATCGGCCTGCACGGCAATGCGGCCGAGCTGCTGCCCGAGCTGGTGCGCCGCGCGAAGGCCGGTGGCCTGCGGCCCGATCTGGTGACGGATCAAACCTCGGCCCACGATCTGGTGAATGGCTATCTGCCTGCCGGCTGGTCACTCGAAGATTGGCGCGATGCGCAGGGTGATGTCACTCACCATGCCCTGCTGCGCGATGCTGCAGCGAAGAGTTGCGCGGTGCACGTGCAGGCGATGCTCGACTTTCAGGCGATGGGCGTGCCGACCGTCGACTACGGCAACAACATCCGCCAGGTCGCCCTCGATGAAGGTGTGGCCCGGGCCTTCGATTTCCCAGGCTTCGTGCCGGCTTACATCCGCCCGCTGTTCTGCCGCGGCAAAGGGCCGTTTCGCTGGGTGGCCTTGTCGGGTGACCCCGAAGACATCCGCAAGACCGACGCGAAGATGAAAACGCTGTTTCCGCAAGACCTGGAGTTGCACCGTTGGCTCGACATGGCCGGCGAGCGCATTGCGTTCCAGGGCCTGCCGGCGCGCATCTGCTGGATCGGTCTGGGCGAGCGCCATCGGGCGGGCCTGGCCTTCAACGAAATGGTGAGGTCGGGTGAACTGAAGGCCCCGATCGTGATCGGCCGTGATCACCTCGACAGCGGCTCGGTCGCGTCACCGAACCGCGAGACCGAAGCGATGCGCGACGGCTCGGACGCGGTGTCGGATTGGCCGATGCTCAATGCCTTGCTCAACACCGCCGGTGGCGCGACCTGGGTGTCACTGCATCACGGTGGCGGCGTCGGAATGGGCTATTCGCAGCATGCCGGGGTGGTGATTGTTTGTGATGGCAGCGAGGCCGCCGATCGCCGCTTGGAGCGGGTGCTTTGGAATGACCCGGCCACGGGGGTGATGCGGCACGCTGATGCCGGGTATGAGGATGCGGTTCGGTGCGCGCGGGAGCAGGGGTTGGAGTTGCCGATGGTGAGGGGGTGATAGGTTTGTCGTCTGACTGGAGACTTCTCACTGCGTGAGACGGAACCAGTTTTCGGCCCGGCGGTCGAGGCACTTTCTTTTGGTTCGCCACGGAACAAGAAAAGGACTGCTTGCACGTGGGAATTGTCAAAGCGGTTATGTCATCCGCGATGCCCAAGGTACCGTTATACAGCGTGGACAAACCGACGAGCTGGGATGGACAGAGCGGATTTCACGATGAAAAAG
>CAHJWV010000166.1 GCA_903643055.1 Burkholderiales bacterium
TTCGGTGGCCCGCGCATCGGCGTCCGCTTTGCCTATGAGTGGCATGACGACGCCGGCCAATGGTTTCGAAGCTATGGCAACGAGAACTGGGAGTTCGATGCCAACGGCCTGATGTTGCGGCGTTATGCCAGCATTAACGACCTGCCGATTCAGCCGGCGCAACGCCTCTTCCATTGGCCGCTGGGCCGCCGGCCGGATGAGCACGCGGGTTTGAGTGAGCTCGGGCTTTGACCGGGAAGCTGCCGGGCCTGCGGTCCGTCAAGCTCGCGGCCTTAGCTCTTCGGCCACAGCACCCACAAACGCAGCGGCTGCTTCATGCGGCCGGCCTGTGATTCGGCGGTGTCGCCCCAGCCCCAGAAATAGTCGGCCCGCACCGCACCGGTGATCGCGGTGCCGGTGTCTTGCGCCATCACCAGCCGGCGCAGCGGCGTGTTCGACAGCGGCTCGGTGCTGTCGAGCCAGACCGGCGTGCCGTACGGAATGCTTTGTGTATCGACCGCGATCGAGCGGCCCGGCGTCAATGGCACGTTCTGCCCGCCGCGGGGGCCGACCGACGCGTCCGGCAGCGGCTCTTCGCGAAAGAACACATAGCGCGGGTTGCTCCACAGCAGCTCATTGACGCGCTTCGGGTTGATGCGCGCCCAGGCCTTGATTGCCGGCCACGAGGCCTGGTCGGCGCGCAACTCGCCTTGCTCGATCAGCCATTTGCCGACCGACTTGTAAGGCTGGTCGTTGTGGCCGGCGAAGGCCACGCGCAGCAGCTTGCGTTGGCCGTCGGCTTCGGTCAGCTGCAGCCGGCCCGAGCCCTGGATCTGCAGGATCAACGCGTCGAGCGGATCGGCGACATAAGCCAGCACGCGGCTGCGCAACGCGGCCTGCGCGACGGGCAGCGTGTCGATCTGCTGGCGCGTCCAGTAAGGCTTGCGGGTGGCAAGGTCGGCCGGCGCGGCATGCAACGGGATGCGATAAGGACCGCGCGGCTTGCGCGTGGCTTCGACCAGCGGCTCGAAGTAGCCGGTCATCAGGCCTTCGCTGTTGCCGTCGAGGGCTTCGACGCGCCAGGGCTGCAGGCGTCGGCGCAGCCAGGTTCGGGCCGCCAGATCGTTGGCTGGTGCCGCGTTGCGGGCTTCGGCGCAGACACGGCCCCATTCCGGCGCGGGCTTGTCGCAGCCGCGCAGCAAGGCGGGCCACAGTTCGGTGACGGCGTCAGTTTCCCAGCCGGGCAGTTCAGCCCAATCGGCCGCCACCCAGCGCGCGTGCGGGCGCGGCAACTGGGCCGCGGTGGGGGATGGCATCGAGGGCGGTGCACCGGGTGCTGTCTCGGGTGCCGTGGGCGTGGACGGCTCGGGTGGATAAGGCGCGGTGACGCAGCCGGCCAGGGCAATCGCCAGCCCTCCTAGAATCGCTGCGCTTCGGCCTCGAAGCTTCCAGCCCGCGCTGGAATCCAACCACCGCCTGCCACCTCCGAAAACGTTCATCATGGGTCTGCTTTTGCTTGAAGCGCTTGGCGCCTTGGCCGTGCTGCTGTTGATTGTGTGGTGGACGATGTTTTCCGGCCGCAAGAACGGCGAACGCGCCGACGAGGACCGCCCGGACTGAGCCTGGCGCCGCGCAGAAGTTCAGGCAGATTTCGGCGGCAGCATGAACGACATCGGTCTGCGCCAGAGCCGGCTGCGGATCGCGCGGTAAATGCGGCTGCGGTCGTTCAGGCGGATGCCGCGTGAGCGCAGTGCCACCTTGAACGCGAGAAAGAAGCTGACGCTGAGGTTGAGCGCCGCCGTGACCGGTATGCCGGCCGCACACCACCAGAAGGCGCTGTCGTGCAGCACCCCGAAACCCAAGGCGCCGACCGCAGCGGCCAGTTGGCCGGTGGACAGCGTCACGTGCCGGACCTCGATCGGCAGGCCGAAGAAGGTGCCGACCACCGGCACAATGCCCAGCATCAGCCCGAGCGAGATGTTGGCGGTGAGCCCCGAAATGTTGTTCCGCCAGTAAAGCGACCAGCGCTGTGCACGGGCCGCGCCGAGGCGGGCCACAAAGTTCGGGTTCCACGCAATCGCGCTGTCGATGCGGTGCCAGACGAACCAGTTCTCGACCCAGCCGGCGATGATCGATGCGCTGAACAGCAGCACGCCGGTGAAGGCGGCGAAAAGCGGTGTCGGCCCGAGCAGCGACAGCGAATGCAGCACGTGCTCGGCGTCTTTCGGGCCGACCAGCGGCGCACCGAAGGCGGCCTTGCAGGCGTATTGCACGCCCAGCACCAGCGGCGCGACGAGCGTCAGATTGCCAAGGATGCCGGCGGCCTGCGAGTGGATCAGGTTGGCCACTTCATCGACAAAGCCTTCGACGGCCGCATCGGTGGTCACGTCGTTGAGCTTGTCGGCCATCGCCGGCGCGGTCATCGCAGGCTGCTTGGTGGCCACGGTGAAGTGCATCAGGTGGATCAGCACGAAGCTGCCGGCGTAATTGACGCCGGCCCAGAAGCCGGCCCAGAACGCGGTCAGCCCGATCGCCATCACGAAGAACTTCATGAAGGTCGTGGCGGCCAGCACCGCGCCACCTCCGCATGCCGCACGCAGCATCGCACCATAGGCGCTGCGATCGCGGGTGATGTAGCGCTCGCCGGCCTCAGCGCTGCGCTCGGCGACCTTGCGCGCCAGCAGCGAGTAATGCTGCGCAAACAGTGCGCGGATGCTGCGCCGCGAACCGGCGGTGCGCACCAGCCCGGCCAGCAGCGTGACGACTTCGAGCGCCGGCTCGGGGCTGATCACGCAGACCAGCAGCTCTTCGATGCGGTGCGTGCGGCTGAGCAACTGATCGACCTCGAACACCACGTCGACCGAGACGCCGTGTTCTTCGAGGTGATCGTGAACGCTCAAAGCACAGCGGCGGCAGGTGTCGAGCAGCGCGCGCAGATACTGCGCTTCTTGAAGCAGCGCGGCATGGTCGCCCGAGGCCACATGCTCGCGCACCTGCTCGGCCACGCGGGCCAGCTGGCGAAACGGCGCGTCATGCAGCAGCTCGGGGCTCATGCGCTGGCGCAAGGTCGGCGAAAAGCCCGAGGCGCGCACCGAACTCGCGAGAAAGGTGATGGCGTCGAGGAAGGGCGCACGCCAATCGTTCGATGCCTGACCATCGGCAGGCTTTAGCAGCGCGGTGATCTTGGCCAGCGTCGTGGCATCCAGCAGCGCCAGCCATTCGGCATCCCGCGTGTCGGGAAACAGCAGGCCGAACAGCGCGGCAAGGTCGGTGGTGGCCGGCGTGGCCGGCAGCAGCCGCAAACGCAGGCGCTGGCCCAATTCACCGCGCAGATCGGGCTTCGGCGAGAAGCCGAAATCGGCGAGCAGCGCGGCGGTGTCGACCTCGCGCCAGAAGCGCAGCAGCAGCGCCGCGATCTGCGCGCGGTGCTCGGGGTGGCGGTCCAGCACATTGAGCAGGTGGCGCAGGCGCAGCAGCGGCGTGGGCGTCTGCTGGTTCTCCAGCGCCAGCGCCAGCGTGGCATGGCGCAGCCATTCCATCAGCCGCACGAGCCACAGGTTGCGCTCCGGCAGCGAGGCCGTGGCGTCGGCCGCGTTGAGCAATGCGCTCAAGTCCCAGCGGCCCGCCTTGTGCGGGCGCAGGTTCTTGGACTGGGGCGACTTGCCTTTGTCAGCCATCAATGCAGCGCAGAGGCCAGCGCGAGGCCGAACTCGGGCACCTCGGCATCGAAGGGCTGCGCCTCTTCAGTCATGCAGAAGAAGCTGCCGCGCATGCTGCCTTGCGGCGTGCCCAGGCGCGTCCAGCTGGTGTATTCGAAGCGCTCGCCAGGCTTGAGCAAGGGCTGCTGGCCGACGACCGCGAGGCCGCGAACTTCTTCGACGTGGCCTCGTGCGTCGGTGATGATCCAGTGCCGCGCGATCAACTGCGCAGTGACCGAGCCGGTGTTCTGGATGTTGATCGTGTACGCAAAGGCATACACGCCCGCATCGGCGTTGGACTGCTCCGGCAGGTGTTGCACGGTGACCGTGCTGGTGAATTCAGGTTGTGACATCCGCGCATTTTAGGGACGCTCCTAGAATTCACCCATGAAGCCTGCCGAATACCGCATTGCCCCCAGCCTGCTGGCCGCCGACTTTGCCCGCCTCGGCGATGAAGTGCGCAACGTCATCGACGCCGGCGCCGACTGGATTCATTTCGACGTGATGGACAACCATTACGTGCCCAACCTGAGCTTCGGTCCGATGATCTGCGAGGCCTTGCGCCAGCATGCAGTGCAGGCCGATGGCCGCAAGGTGCCGATCGATGTGCATCTGATGGTGACGCCGGTCGATGCGCTCGCGCAGGCCTTCTGCAAGGCCGGCGCCGACCTCGTGAGCTTTCATCCTGATGCCAGCACGCATGTCGACCGCACCTTGCAGCTGATCAAGGCCGAGGGCTGCCAAGCCGGGCTGGTGTTCAACCCGGCCGTGTCACTCGACGTGCTGGAGTGGGTGATCGACAAGGTCGACCTGATCCTGATCATGAGCGTGAACCCCGGCTTTGGCGGGCAGAGCTTCATTCCGGCGGCATTGAAGAAGATCGAACGTGCGCGCCGCCTGATCGAGCAGAGCGGGCGCGACATCCGGCTGGAAGTCGATGGCGGCATCAAGGTCGACAACATCCGCGACGCGGCAGCGGCCGGTGCCGATACCTTCGTGGCCGGCAGCGCGATCTTTGGGAAGCCCGATTACCGCGCGGTGATCGACGCGATGCGCGCCGAGCTGGCGCGGGCCTGAGCGCAATGCGGCGTGACCGCCTGACGCCCTGCGGGCGCGGGGGCGCCGCGCTGGCGGTCGTGATGCTGCCTTCCCGGCCCTCCTCACCGCGATGAAGACGCTGCGCGACGCCTGGTCGATTGCCCGCAGCGAGGCGGCGATGTTTCGGCGCTTCCCGCGGCTGTGGATGTCGGTGCTGGGCGTGTTGATCATCCCGGCGCTTTACGCCTTCATCTACCTCTCCAGCGTCTGGGACCCGGCCTCGCGCACCTCGGCCTTGCCGGCGGCCATCGTCAACCTCGATGAAGGCGTCGATTACCGCGGGCAGTCGGCCCACATCGGCACCGAGCTGGCGGCCACGCTGCAGCAGCGGCACCTGTTCGGCTTCCAGATGTTCGAAGACGAACCATCGGCCCGCAAGGCGGTGCGTGAGGGCCGGCTGATCATGGCGTTGATCATCCCGCGCGACTTCAGCGCCAACGCCGTGCCGGGCCTGCAGCCGGGCGCGGGCCGGCTGATCGTCTACACCTCCGAAGGCAATAACTACGTGGGCGCAGGCATGGCGCGCCGCTTTGCCGAAGAGCTGGGCCACCAGGTCAATGAAACGCTGAACGAGAAGCGCTGGGAGCTGGTGTTGACCAGCGCCGCCGGCTCGCAGCGCAGCGTGCGCAGCCTGAAAGATGGCGTGGCGCAATTGCGCATCGGCTCGCACGACCTGGTGCGCGGCCTCGCGCAAGCCGACAACGGCTCGCGCGCGCTGAATGACGGCGCGCACAAGCTCAATGAAGCCGCGGGCCCGTTGACCAGCGGCTTCAAGCAGCTGGCCGGTGGCGTGCGCACGATGGACGCGCGGCGCGCGTCCACGGCCGATCTGCAGGCCTTGCGCAGCGGCTCGCATGCATTGGCCGAAGGCCATGCCGAACTGAGCCGTGGCCTGGAGCAGCTTCAGGCGGGCGCGCAGCGCCTGACCGACGGCGCGCAGCAGCTGCACGACGAGACCGAAGACATCCTTTTCGTCGGCACCAAGATTTCGCAAGGCGCCTCCGCGCTGGCCGAGGGCGGTGCGCAATTGAGCAACGGGCTGCAAAAGGCACGCAATGGGCAGATCCGCCTCGGCGAAGGCGCGGTGCGGCTGCATGGCGGTGTGCTGAAGCTGACCGAAGGCGTGGCCGCACTCGGTGACGGCCTGCACCTGATGGCCGCGCGCCTGCCCGATGACGCGAGGCTCGATGCCTTCGGCAATGCGTCGACATCGCTTGCCCAGGGCACCCAGAACCTGCGCATGGGTGTCGAGAAGCTGCATGTGGGCGCAGCGCAATTGGCGGGTGGCCTGGACTTGCTCGAATCGTCGCTGCCGAACG
>CAHJWV010000167.1 GCA_903643055.1 Burkholderiales bacterium
GTTCGGAGACAGCGTCATAAGCCATGCCGACATCTTCGATGGTCTTCATCGACGCCAGCCCGTGACCGCTCTTGCGCATATTGTCGCTCGCGTCCATCGCCACCGGTGCCATGACATAGAGTGTCAGGATCAGTGCAATGCCGTTGAGCACCATGTTTGGCGGCACTTGCTGCAGGCCCAACGCCTGCCGCAACAAGCCCAGCACGACGACGGTTTTGGCGAAGCTGGTGACCATCAGCGCGATGAACGGCAACAGCGCTAAAGCGCCGATTGCCAGCATGACGGGCAGGTATTCAGACATGGTGTCGCGAGGTCAAGCAGAGGAGCGAGGAATTGGCGAGCCCGTATCGGCAGTGGTTTGCAGCGCAGCCACGCGTACCGCAAGGCGATCGCCGACCGTGACCAGCCGCCCCAGACCGATGCGTTGGCCTCCGCACCACAGCACGATGCCGTCGCTGTCGACCGATTGTTCGGTCTCGAACACCTGGCCGACGGCGATCGAGCGCAAGGCCGAGAGCGGCAAGCTCAGACGGCCCAGTTCAAGTTCGATATCGACCTGGATCGAATCCAGCGGATGAGGTGCGTCGTCAGAACGAGCCGCATGGCTGTTGCTATCCGTACCGAGCGAATTCATGGACGTGCTCCAAGGTGGATGCCGGCGTGGCGTGGGCGTGTCTGCCGTGGGAATGGTTGACTTCGAACGATCTGGTGCGTGCGTGACGCGCAGTTTGGAGGGCGACAGCGATGCGCGGAGGTCCGGAAGCAGCTGACGCCCGAGCCGAATCACGACTTCCGGCGCGTCGAGCTGTGTGGCGGGTGCATCCAACAGCAGCACATCCCCTGGCTCCATCTGGCGTAACTCGGCGACGGTGAGCGACACCGATTCGGCATAGAGGGTCAGGTCGAGTTGCGCGTCATGAGCGGGCGTCGACAGCGCCATTTCACGTGCTGCGCGTGCAATCAGTTGCCATCCTTCACGCTGCAACGCGCGAAGGAAAGCCGCGCTGCGGCGCGGGCGGCCCTCATCATCATCAGAACCGCGTCTGGAGATGTTCAAGCCCAAGGCCTGCAGACGATCCCAGGTTGGGGCGGTGCCGCTCAGGCCGGTCAGTTCGATGCGTGCGCCCAGGCGCCGCTCCAACGCCTGCAGCAACTCATTTGCAGCGAAGAGCACGGCAGCGCGCTGCAGGTTGATTGGCACACCAGGGGCCAGGGCCGCGCCGATGTCCAGCAAGGCCGCCGGCTCGACAAGCTGCAACTCGAAATCGAGCCCGGCGCAGCGCAGCCTGCACTGCATCTCTGCACGCCGTGCGGCCCTGTCTTCAAAGGCCACATGGATCTTGTACGTGCCGCAATCGAGCGGCGCCCACTCCCTTCCATAACAGGACAGCTGAACGGTGGCCACCTCTGTGGCCACCTTCGCGATCGATGGATGGCTGCGCAGCGTTTGCGCGGATTCTTGCTCCAGTAGGCTCATTGCAAATCCTCGGCAGCGACAAGAAACACAGTGGTTCCCGTGCCCGCCACACGCAGGTCGCGCAGTGATTGGTTCAAGCGGGGCAGTGCTTCGACGATGGTGCGATAAGCATCTTCACTGGCCGTGCGAAGTACCACCGAAAGCTGGCCTTCGACGCCAGCGATGTCGACTTCAGTCGCGGGCAACAGCTCTTCGCGCAGGCGCACCAGCAGGCGCCAACGGTCTCCCGGCAATTGACGACCGGTGCGCACGCCGTCGGCAATGTCGCGCAGCAAGCCTTCGAGCACGCTTTCGTCGACCGGCCCACCAGGCAAGCCGCGCTCGATGGTTTCGCGGAACAGGCCGAACAAGCCACCCGGCAGCCCTTGGCCAGGCAGCATCAGGTCGTAGCGCGCGCGATTGCCCGGCGAGCGGCCGCCGCTGCCGCCGCTGCCGCCGTCAGCATCGGTATCGCTCCCGGCGTTGTTCGGGTCGCGTCGCAACGCCGCGTCAAAGCGCATGCCCGCCTCGCTGCGAGGCGGGGTGGATTCGGCGCCTCCCACGGGGCGAATGCGATCGGCATCGATGCGGCTCATGGCAGGTTGGCCGCAGCCTGGTTAGCGATCCACATGGGCGCGAAATCATCGTCGGCGAGTTGCTCGGCCATGGCCGCCAGGGTTCGCTCATCTCGGCGCGCCACACGGTTGCCGGCTTCTTCGACCTTGCGGTGCCCGCGAACGCGTGCCACGTGCGCCTGACGCGCTTCGTCCATCGACGCTTCGGCTTTTTGTACCTTGACGGCCAATTCTGGAAGAGTGCGTTCGCAAGCCTGCGCGTCTTCCTTCAGCTGAGCCGCGACATGCAAAGTCCATTGCGCCTGCTCCGCATTCATCGTGCTGCTGCTGGCCACTTGGGCCAGCGTCTCTTCGGCTTCGCGCTCAAGCCGCGCTTGCTCGAGCACGGCCTGCTCACGAGCCGAAAGTGCCAACGCATGATTCTCCTTTTGCTCGTGATACATGCGCAGTGCGCGCCTTTCACGCAGCGCGTGAATTGGCAGCAAAGCTTGGAGCAAGTTCTTTCTCAAAAGGGCCTCGCAAGGCATTGAGCATTCATCACGTGCCTTTACTTCACCAGATCCAGCAAGCGGCGCAGGCTCTTGGCTGCACGTTCGGGCTTGTCGGTGCTTTGATTCAGGAACTCGCGAATGGCTGGCATCTTGGCGATCGCTTGATCGGCCAGCGCATCACTGCCGGCGCGGTACTCGCCGACTTGAATCAGCAACTCGATTTCACGGTGACGCGAGATCATTGAGCGCAAGCGTCGTGCCGCATTCATCTGCTCCGCGTTGGCCACGGCCGGCATCAAACGAGACAGGCTGGCCAGCACGTCGATGGCCGGGTATTGCTGCGTTTGAGCGATTGCGCGAGTCAGGATGATGTGGCCATCGAGAATCGAGCGCACTTCCTCGGCAATGGGGTCGGAGTCGTCTTCACCCTCCATTAGCACGGTGTAGACCGCCGTCATTGAACCTTTGGCCGAATTGCCCGCGCGCTCAAGCAGGCGCGGCAGCGCGGCAAACACAGAGGGCGGATAACCGCGCCGTGTGGGCGGTTCTCCGCAGGCCAGACCGATCTCGCGCAATGCGCGGGCCAGGCGGGTTAGCGAATCCATGACCAGCAAGACATTGCCGCCCTGATCGCGGAAGTGTTCTGCGATCGTTGTCGCAACATAACTCGCCTTGACCCGCTCAGAGGCCGAACTGTCGGATGTGGCGGCCACCACCACCGAGCGGCTCATGCCTTTGCTGCCGAGCGTGTGGTGAACGAACTCGCCGACTTCGCGGCCGCGCTCGCCAACCAGCGCCACCACGCACACATCGACGTCGCTCTCGCGAACCAGCATGCCGGACAAGGTGCTCTTGCCCACGCCGGCCGGTGCGAAGATGCCTACGCGTTGCCCGCGGCCCATCGTCAGCAGTGTGTCGATCGAGCGCACACCGGTTGCAAATGGCATGTCGACCGGCTTGCGATCGAGCGGGGCAGGCGAGGTGGATTGCGACGGCGCCCATTGCGTGGCACCCAGCGGCCCCCGGCCATCGATGGGGCGGCCGAAGCCGTCGAGCACACGGCCGAGCAGGGCATCGCCCACCGGCACCCGGTGGCCCTGATTCAACGGGATCACCCGGGCGCCGACCGATAAGCCGTCGAGTTCGCCGTGAGGCATCAGCAGAGCGCATTCGTTGACAAGGCCGGTGACCTCGGCGAACTGCACACTGCCGTCGACCAACCTGAGTTCGCACATATCGCCGATGCGTGCATCGATGCCTGCCACGCGAATCAAGGTGCCGCGAGCCTCGACCACACGGCCGCATAACGTGACGGGTGCCGTGGCGCCCAGTGCCCTTGCAACGCTTTCACGCAGGCCGCTGCTTTGCGCGAGCACGCTCATGGCGTATCTCCAGGCCTTGTCGCTTGATCGATCGATGAAGCATCCTGACCTGCTGCGGCCTGGGCAGCGTTTCCGATCAGCACGTCATCAGCAGCCCCCGGCAATGCGACACCGGCGTTCAACTTAATCGACGCCAGCGCCGAAGTGACCGCCGTGCGAACCGCTGCGAGTTGCACATCCAGGCTCGCATCGGCAATACCGACATCGGTTTCGAAAATGCAGCCATCCGGGTTGATCATTGCATCACCCACGATGCTGACGATGTCGGCTGCAGCCATGTCGGTGCGTGCTTCGGCCAACGCCGCGCGGGCTTCATCGACTTGCGTCGGGTGCACTCGCAGACGGGCCCAGCGTGCTTGACGGATCATGCCGCTGACAGTGTCGAGCGCGCTGGCCAGCAAGGCGCGCCGCGGTGCGTTTTTCACCAGCACGGCCACCGCGTCGGCCACGATTTCGACCAGCGTGGGTGTCAAGTCATGTAGCGCCACATGGCGCGCAGCCTGCGCGACTGCCAGCCGATTGGCGAGCTCTCTGGTGGCCTTTTCCAGCCCTTGGGCAAACCCACGTTGGCGAGACTCCTCATGCGCGGCGAGGGTTTGATCGAGCAGCGACTTGTCGCGCGATTCGGCCCGCCGCAACAAGGCGTTGGCCTCCGTGACAGCGGCCACGTCACGCTGCTTGAGCAGACGTGAGGTGGTCGATACCGCAAACGCGGGCAGGTCAGTCAGAACAACCAGGTCCATTCGGGTGCCCATCGTGGAATGAGGTCGGAGATGATCTTTTCAGTCATGCGCGCCGAATGCGCGGCAGACAAGGCCGAAGGCTTGTCGAGGCGTTGATCTTCAGACTGGCGAGGAAGGCAAAAGGCGGCTCTTGAGGCTGCTGCGCGCTGAGTGTTGCCGGCCTCTTTCACGACACGCAGCAGCTGCACGTCGCCGATGCGTGTCAGGCGTCGCACCAGGCCACCGGCATCGAAAGGCTCCCATTGCAGCGTCAGCTCACCGGGCGCTCGCGGCACGCTCTCGGCCACCGAAAGCCACAGCGTCGACAGCGCGTCACCGAGGCAGGTGCTGAGCATCGTCAACCGTTCCTTGCGCACCACCTGGCGCAGGCTGTCGCGGTGCGCTGCCACGCCCACGGCCAGCGCAACGCGGCGGCGCGCGGCGGTGTCCATCATGAACATGCGGGCTGCGTAGTCGCGCAGCGACCAGTCGCACAGCGCCTCCAAACCCTGGTCACGCAGCAGCCCGCGCGAAAGTTCTTGCCGCACGCGTGGTGAGGCTTCTGGAGCCCAGTCGGGCAGCCAGCTTGGGTCGGCGTATTCGGCTGGCTCCAGGTTGAAGCGGATGAGGGCCTTTGCCCAGCGGCCTTCTACCGGCCCAGCGTCTGGCGCGCCCGCGACAGCACCTTCCATGTGGAGGGGTGGAGTCATGGGCTGAGCCGTTGACGGGGCTGGGATGGAGCCGGGCACTGAAAGGCGATCTGATCGCAACTAACGCGGCTGTGAGTTCGAACGGGCCAGGGCCACGACGCGAGGCGACACGTTGTGGCGCCAAGCCTGCCAACCCAGCAAGCCCAACGCGATCACCAAGCCGGTGCCCAGCATCCAGGCGAGCGTGACCACGACCGATTCACCGAGTACGCCCGAGGGCTCGGGCGGAGGCGGAGTGTTGGAGACGCGTGAAGCGAAGAAAGTCAGAGAGACGTTGTCGACGTTCAAGCCCTCGATGCTGCGGGCCACCAGCGTGCGGATGGCCGGCGCCATTTGCTGAACGTCGGCATCGGGCAGGTGCTTGATGAAGATCGCCGCCGACGCTGGCGGCAGCTTCTCGGCCAAAGGGTCCTGGACCGGCATCACCGGGTGCACCCGAGCGGAGATCACGCCATCGATGCGGGACAGCGTGTTCGACAGCTCCTGCGAGACCACGAAGAGATAGCGCATGCGCATCTCGGCAGGCGTCGAAACCAGCCCTTCCTTCTTGAACATCTCGCCCATGTTGACGAAGCGCTCGCGCGGCACGCCGTGACGACGCGTCACGTGCATGGCTTTCTGAAGGTCTTTGGCGTCGACCTCGATCCTCCAGAGTTCGCCTTCGACCACGGTCTTGGTCGCGCCGATGCCTTCGCTGTAAAGCACGTCGAGCGCAGCGTTGGCGTCGGCCTCATCGATCTTGCCGAACAGTTCTTCTTTGCAGCCGCTCAACAGGCAGGCCCACAACGCAAAGGCGAGCAGCCAGCAACTGCGAGCGCCACGCGACGCGCCGGCATGCAAGAGGGGCGAATGCATCAGATCACCCTTGTTGTTGGAACAGCGTGGTCACGCCCTGCTTGGCCGTGCTCATGGTTTCCATCATCAGCGTGGTGCGCAGAATCTCGGATTGCACCGTGATGAGGTCTTCGCCGAACGCCCAGAACTGTTCGGCCTGCGAGAGCTGCTCATCGTCGGCGCCGCCGCCATGGTCCTGCCTGTCCGACGCTTCGGCGTGCTTCATCGCGGGCGCCTTCAGGTCCATCGACTGGAATGATTGCATCACGTTGAGCAGCGGGTTGCCGGCCATCGAGCTGGCGGGGCGGTCCACGTAGAAATCACCGCCTTCGGGCTGGGCCTGCAAGGCTTCCTTGAATTGGGCCGCGGCCTTGCTGCAGTCCGCGCCGCCATCGGTGCTGGCGCCTGCCGAAACCTTGCTTGCGAGAGTGATGCATTCCATCAGAAACCTCTTTGAGAACGGAGTTCAATCAGGCCCACATCGCATTGACGGGGAATTCGTTGATGCGGGGCTCTTCTTCAAGCGAATCGGCCACTTCGTTGGTGCGGCCGAGAATGGCGCAGGCCAGACCGATCGCGTATTCGTCACGACCGTCTTCAATGACGGATTCGAGCAGCGGCTGCCAGCCACTGCGGCCGCTGACTTGCCAGCAGACGGCGAGCATGGCCTTGGCCAGTTGACTGTCGGGGAATTTTTCGAGTGTGGCTTCGAGCGCTTGAATGCCCCTGTCCATTTTCCCGGAGCAAAAATCATTCATCGCCAACACGATGCTGGCTTGCGGCAGGTCGGGGCGCAAATCACTCAGTGCAGTCGCAATCTCAGCAGCGGCTGCCGATTCGCCCAGTTCGGTGCCGAGCAGAGCGAACTGCAACAGCGTGCGGTACACCACACCGGGAACTACATCGTCGTTGGATGACTTTGAATCGGCCATGACTGTGATTCTTTCTGCTTAAAGGGATCGATTGCAGGGAGGCTGGAAAGACGAAACGCTGAAACCCAGAAATCGAGCACCGCTGATGCAGCGGCGCCCGACAGGGTTGGGGAAAATCAGCCCTTGATCTTCTTGGCCAGATCGTTCGCAGCTTGCAGCCAAGCCATTGCGGTATTTGTTTCTCTGTTCCAGCCCAGAAGCTCCCCTTGGTCTTTGATGACTCCGTCTCCGTTGGTCTTGCCGGTGTTCTTTGCGTCGTCTACTGCTGACATGATGTTTCCTTAAGAAAGTGAAGTGGGTAACGCTACTTATGTTCGCCGTGGCCGCATCGATCTGGCTTTTTCCAGAATCTTCTCAGCCGCTTCAAACGCTGTCTCCAGTCGCATTGCTGCTTCGCTGGTTCGTCCAGAACCGTTGGATGGGGTGACCAGGTTGATCGCCTCTTCGAGGCCGTCTTCCAGGGACCTGAACATCTCGCCGGTGGTATCTGCCTTGAGCTGCGCCGCGTGGGTCGCGAGACCCGGTGACTGTGCTGACTTTGAATACATATACAGGCTCCTCTCTCATTTCAAGGGATAGTTGATGCGGTGACCCGCTAAAGAGAACTCGATGTTGTCTTCATGGACGGCAACGACTTCCGATCCATCGGGCAGCGTTGCACCGACGAAATAACGTGCCCCGGTATCGGTACCAAAACTGCCGCCACTTTCGTCATTGCCCGGCCGCGCATCGGTGATGCGCATCGGCAAGACATAGGCTTTTGGTGTGTTGTCGATCTCTTCGATGTAGACGACGCGATCGTCCAGACGCACCACGCCTGCAAGGTCAGAAGCCAGGCGGCGCAAGTGACTTCGCACGGTCATCTTGGTCGAGGTGCCGTGCACCAGCACCTTGCCGCCGGCTTGGTAGGCCACCTGCAACTCGGGTTCGGCAAGGGCTTCGCTGACGCGCGCGACCAACTCGCTGCCTACGCGCACGGTGACCATCACCTGCCCCATGTGCTGCTCGCTCAACCACCGCTGCAGTTTGTCGAGCGTGGCTGCGTCGTCGACAAAGCCTCGCACCAGCGGCGCAGCGTTCGAGGTGGTGACCAGTTCGACATCCGGAAAGCCTTCGCCGGCCAGCGTGCGGATGCCTGTCACCACGCGGGCAGACGCCGGGGTGACCAACTGCACCGTGACGATCGCGCAGATGGACAGCGCGGCCACCAAGGCCATTGGCGCCAGCACCTTGGCAACGAGCTTGCGCATCGGTGGGCGCGGCGCCACGTAAGGAATGGACTGTGTCACCACGAGCTGGGCCGAGCCGATGGCATGGCGCTGGCGCACAAAGCGGCCGCGGCGCTCGGTCTTGAAGGCAGGCATCACGCTGCCGTCGTGCAGATCGTAGAGGCCCCAGATGCCATCGACACGGCGCAATTCGGCGTGATTCGGGCGTACGTCGCTGTCGCGCAGAACAAGGTCGCTGCCGTCATGGCTGCCCAGGCGCACCGGGTCGCGCAGGCGCATCATCGCGCCGCGGTGCATGCCGGCGACGATGCGCACCGCGCAAGGCAGCGGGGCCGGGGCCGGCCGCGTCGGCTTGCGCAGCCGGCTCGAGAAGCCTTGCGTGGCGCTGGCGAAATTCGACTTGGCAGACATCAGAGTGCGACGACTTTCG
>CAHJWV010000168.1 GCA_903643055.1 Burkholderiales bacterium
CGCCTGCTGCACTCGAATGCATTGGTGATCGGCGCCGGCGGGCTGGGTTCACCCGTGGCCTTGTATTTGGGGACCGCAGGTGTTGGGCACCTCACGTTGGTCGATGCCGATACCGTCGACCTGACCAACCTGCAACGGCAGATCGCGCACAACATCGATCGCATCGGCTCGCCCAAGGTTGAGTCTGCGCACCAAGCCATCTCGGCGATCAATCCGGAAGTCATTGTTCATGCACGGCATCAGCATGCAGATGCCCGCCTTCTCGACGATCTGATACCGCAGGCTGATGTCGTCATCGATTGCAGCGACAACTTCGCGACGCGCCAAGCTGTCAACGCTGCCTGCGTGAAGCACGGCAAGCCCTTGGTGTCGGGTGCGGCGATCGGCTTTGATGCGCAGATCTCGGTCTATGACACCCGACAACAGAACGCGCCCTGCTATGCCTGCGTGTTCACGCCCGATGCCGTGATGGAAGAGGTGCGCTGCGCAACGATGGGCGTGTTCGCACCACTGGTCGGCATCATCGGCTGCATGCAGGCCGCCGAAGCCTTGAAGCTGCTATTGGGCATGGGTGCTTCGCTTGCGGGGCGGCTGCAAATGCTCGATGCCCGCTCGATGGAATGGAGCGAAATCAGGACGATGCGCGACGCCGGCTGCAAGGTGTGCGGCCCACATCGCGCCATCGCCATGGAAACATGATTCCATCGCCCATCACCGACTGAATAAGCTTTCGACTGCATGGCCCTGAGACGATCGCAGAACGCGCCCGACAGCGCCGGTCGGCGTTAAGCTCCGCGCCATGAAAAAGAGAACCGAACTCACTGCCCGCAATTTCCCTTCGGCGCAGAAGGATGCTGGGCGCCAGAACCCGCCCCCCCTCTACGACGGGCCCGAAAGCGCCTACCGGCTTGCCTTCACTGACACCGACTTCCTTTTGCGCGAAGAGCTGCGCCCTGTGCGCATGCAACTCGAGCTGCTGAAGCCCGAGCTGGTTCAGCAAGAGCAAGGCATCGAGACGACGATCGTCGTTTTCGGCAGCGCACGCATCGTGTCGTCCGATGTCGCCGATCGCCTGCTGGCCGACGCCCAATCGGCAGGCAATGAAACCGCGATCGCCCTCGCGAACAACCACCAGCGCATGTCGCGCTACTACGACGAGGCGCGCAAGTTTGCCGCCATCGTCACCGAGAAATCCAAGCAGCTCGCCACACCGATCTACGTCGTGACCGGTGGCGGCCCCGGCATCATGGAGGCCGGCAACCGCGGTGCCTACGATGTAGGCGGCAAGAGCATCGGGCTGAACATCGTGCTGCCGCACGAGCAGGCACCCAACCCTTACATCACACCTGAACTCTGCTTCCAGTTCCACTACTTCGGCTTGCGCAAGATGCACTTCTTGATGCGCTCAATCGGCGTCGTGTGCTTCCCGGGCGGCTTCGGCACGCTCGATGAAATGTTCGAAGCGCTGACGCTGATCCAAACGGGCAAGTGCCGCCGCCGCCCGATCCTGTTGTTCGGCCGCGAGTTCTGGACCAAGCTCATCAACTTCGAGCACCTGGTCGACACCGGAATGATCAGCGCACTCGACCTGCAACTCTTTCGTTTCGTTGAAACCGCCGAAGAAGCCTGGGCCGCTCTGGAGAGCGAATATGGCTTCGACCTGCCAAGCCCCGAGCCAGGCTCATTGAATTCCGACACCCCGAATCCATGAACTCACTTGTCAGCATCGTTGGCGCTCCGACCGACATCGGCGCCGGCACTCGCGGCTCCAGCATGGGGCCGGAAGCCTTGCGCGTAGCGAACCTTGTTCCGGTGCTCGAAAGCCATGGCCTCAACGTCGCTGACCGCGGCAATCTCGTCGGCCCGCTGAACCCCTGGCAAGCGCCCGCTGAAGGCTATCGCCACCTCGCAGAAGTCGCTGCGTGGAACCAGCTCGTGCACGACGCCGTGCACGCCGAACTCACGCAAGGCCGCATGCCGATCTTGCTTGGCGGCGACCATTGCCTGGGCATCGGCTCGATCAGCGCCGTGGCCCGCCATTGCCGTGAAACGAACAAGCGCCTGCGCGTGCTTTGGCTCGACGCCCACACCGACTTCAACACCAGCGTGCTGACGCCCAGCGGCAACATCCACGGCATGCCGGTGGCCTGCCTGTGCGGCAGCGGCCCGAAAGAGCTGATCGAGATCGGCGGCCATGTGCCCGCGGTCAACCCGAAATGGATTCGGCAAATCGGCATCCGCAGCGTCGATGAAGGCGAGAAGCGCTTCGTCCACGAGATGGGGCTCGAAGTCTTCGACATGCGCTACATCGATGAGATGGGCATGCGCCAGACGATGGCCCAGGCCCTGTCATCACTTGATGCCGATACCCACCTGCACGTGAGCTTCGACGTCGACTTCCTGGACCCCGATGTCGCGCCGGGCGTGGGCACCACCGTCAAAGGCGGACCGACCTATCGCGAAGCCCAGCTGTGCATGGAGATGATTGCCGATACTGGCCTGATGGCATCGCTCGATGTGATGGAACTCAACCCGGCCTTGGACGTGCGCAACGCCACTGCCGAAGTGGCCGTCGATCTGATCGAAAGCCTGTTCGGCAAAAGCACCTTGATGCGCAGATAAGCCCGCGGCGCGGCCGGGCTCGTCGCCCTTGGCCTGCCGCTGAAAAGCTGTGCTGATGAAAGAGAAAAGCCGGCCGCAATGCGGCCGGCTTTTTCAATGGATCAACCACCAGCTTCGATAATCAGAAGTCGTAGCGTGCACCAAGGGTCAATGCGCGAACGCTGGAATCATCGCCGTCCAGCTCAGCGCGCGTGAAGTCACCCGACACTTCCAACTTCAGTTGCTTGGTCACCGCGTAACTCAGGCCCAAGCCAAAGAAGGCCTTGGTCTTTGTTTCAGAATCACCGATGAAGGAGTTCGTGGGGGACGAAGCCTTGGCCTTCACATTGGCAACACCCACCCGGCCACTGAAGCCCCAGTCACCGCTGATCGGAGCCGCGTAGCCGATTCCCAGGGTTACGGCAGAAGCCTTCAGCTCGGCCTTACCGCCCGGGCCAGAAATCGACGCTTTCCCGAAGTCGATGTAACCCAATTCGAGGCCGAAATTGCTACCCAGGTCATAGCCGCCATACACCTTGTACGCGGTTCCTGATTCGTCGCAGCTGAGCCCGCTGGAGCATTCAATTGATGTGTGGCTCGAACCCATGCCACCGCCGACGTAAACCTGTGCCATCACGCCGGTGGAGACCAATGATGCGCACGCGGTCATCAGAGCAAAGCCAAATTTCTTCATGTTCATTTCCATTGTTCTAGTGGATGTCGCCTCTTTGACGACGGTCGAGATTGTGCTGACGACCTTCACGATCACGATGCCCCCGCCCGGGGGATTCCCATCGACGCAAGCCTTCCAACCACGGGCAAGAGGTCTCAAGAGATCGCTCATCGGCGCCAACATGCTGCGATCGAAGAACTATCGCCGCTTATTCCAACCATCTTGCGCGAGGCATCTGGATCGATGCGTCATCCAAATGGCTGAGCTGGCTCGACGCCGACATGGCATGGATCTATGACACAGTGGCTAAGACACAACAGCCGGATGGAGACAGGCTGCGCTGCGCCGCCACAACCAGTCCGCTCAAAGCCAGAGCTCACGCTGGCCATGGCTGCACGAGCAAGGGACTTCCATTCACCGGGTTCACCGCGATAGCCAGGGCTGAAAGTCAGGGCAGGAGATTTCAAGTCGCCAAGTGAGGCTGCCAAATCCAGAGGCATCAGTAAGGCATCAAACCAAATACCACAGCGCAAGCCCCGTCACCAGCAAGCACAGCAGCCCAATCGTCACGGCCCACCACCCCAGCCGCGACAACGCATTGCGCGAATGCTCGGCTTCACGCAGGCGGGCTTCCCACTGCGGCTTCGGGGTCAGCCGAGTCACCATCACGACACCCGACGCAATGATCGTCAGGTCATCGAGCTGGCCGAGGATCGGGATGACGTCGGGGATCAGGTCGATCGGGCTCACGACATAAGCCAGCACCGCGATCGCCACCAGCTTCGCCGGCCGTGGCGTTTGCGGATGCTTGAACAGCTTCCACAGTGCGAGCAGATAAGTGGCCAGGCGTGCGACCCCGGATGCGCGCATCAGCTTGCCGAGCTTGGAGCTCATGCCGAGGCGCCTCGTCGCCGGCGCGGCGTGGGCCGCCCTGTCGATGGCTCGTCAGCCTGATCTGCGGCGCGTTCCATGTCTTGCAGCATGCGCGCCAAACGATCTTTCAGCTTCTCGGTCGTCAGCTTCTCGCGGAAGCGCTCCACCATCAGCGGCAATGCGAACGGGCTGGGCACCTTGAGCAGCACGTGGTCGATGCGCTGCTTTCTGATGCGCTTCAAGGTGGCATCGAGGCGGCCGATGTCGAGCTCCTGCCCCAGCACTTCGGTCTCGGCCTGGCCGAGCAACAGGTTGCCCTGGTCGTACTTGCGAAAGACTTCATAGAACAAGGTGCTGGAGGCTTGCAGCTGCCGCGTGCTCTTCGGCGCGCCAGGGTAGCCGGTAAAGATCAGCCCGGCCACGCGGGCGATCTCGCGAAAGCGCCGCCTGGCCAACTCGCTCGAATTCAAACTGCTCATCACATCGGCCAACAGTTGGTCGGCGGTGAACGCGCTCTGGTCGAGCAAGGCCGCGGGATCGACCGGCAACGCACTCAGCAGTTCCAGGCCATAGTCGTTGATCGACAGGCTGAAGGTGTTCGGCTTGTCACGCGCCAATCTCCAGGCCAGCAGGCTCGCCAGGCCGATGTGCACATAACGGCCGGCGAACGGGTACAAGAAAAGATGCTGACCTTCGCGGGACTGAAATTGTTCGATCAGCAAGCTGCCGGGCGTTGGCAGATGCGACAGCCGGGCTTGTGTGTGCAGCATCGGCTGCGCGGCTTGCAGTTCGGGCTCGGAGAAATCACCTGTTGCCGCAACCGCGAGAACGTCCAACACCGAATCGGCCAGCTCGCTCGACAAAGGCATCTTGCTGCCGGCCCAGCTGGTCACCATACCTGTCGCCTGGGTTGCGCGCTTGACATAGGCCGTCATGTCCTGGGTCCGGATGTATTCGAGCACCCGGCCAGCGAACACGAAGCAATCGCCAGCGCGCAGCCGCGAGATGAAGCCTTCTTCGAGCGTGCCGATGCGCCCGCCGCTGAGGTATTTCACCTGCATCGACGAGTCCGACACGATGGTGCCGATCTGCAGTTTGTGGCGGCGGCCGATGGCGCGATCGGGCACACGAAACACGCCATCGATGTTCTTCACGCGATGGTATTCAGGGTAAGCCGACAGACTGGTACCGCCCTTCTCGACGAAGTCGAGCCCCCACTGGAACTCATCGCGGCTGAGCTTGCGATAAGCGTAAGCCGTGCGCAGCTCGCGGTACATCTCGTCAGCCCGAAAGCCACCGCCCAGCGCCACCGTCACCAGGTGCTGCACCAGCACATCGAGCGGCTTGTCGGGCGTCGCGCGTTTCTCGATGCGGCCCGCTTGCGCTGCGCGGCGCGCGGCCACCGCCTCCACCAGCTCCAGCGTGTTGGTCGGCACCAGCGTGATGCGGCTCGGCCGTCCCGGCGCATGGCCACTGCGGCCGGCGCGTTGCAACAGTCGCGCAATGCCTTTGGGCGACCCGATCTGGAGCACGCGTTCGACCGGCAGGAAATCAACGCCCAAATCGAGTGATGAGGTCGCGACCACCGCCTTCAGCCGCCCTTCCTTCAAGCCCAGTTCGACCCATTCACGCACTTCCTTATCGAGTGAGCCATGGTGAAGTGCAACGACACCGGCCCATTCGGGCTTCTCCTGCAGCAGCAGCTGGTACCAGATCTCGGCCTGCGAACGCACGTTGACAAACACCAGCGTCGTGCTCGACCGTTCGATCTCGGCCACCACCGGCAGCTGCATCTGCTTGCCCAGATGGCCGCCCCACGAGAAGCGGCCGGGATGGTCGGGCAGCAAGGTATCGATGACGAGCGTCTTGTCGACACGGCCCTGCACCAGCTCGCCATGGGCGTGGCCCAGCAGCACGTGCATCGCCTCAGCCAGATTGCCCAGCGTCGCGCTCAAACCCCAGACCGCCAGCTCCGCGTTCCAACGCTTCAGCCGCGCCAGCGCCAACTGCACCTGCACGCCGCGCTTGTTGCCCATCAGCTCATGCCATTCATCGACGACGACGGTGTGCACGCTGGCCAACAGCTCCTGCGCATTCTCCCGGGCCAGCATCAGGCTGACCGACTCGGGCGTCGTCACCAACACAGTCGGCAAGCGTCGATCCTGGCGTGCCCGCTCCGCGCTCGGCGTATCGCCGGTGCGCATGCCGTGGGTCCAGGGGATGTCGAGTTCGGTCAACGGCATCTGCAAGGCCCGGCTGGTGTCTGCAGCCAACGCGCGCATCGGCGTGATCCACAGCACCCCGAGCGGTGGTGCCTGCCGCCCCTGCAAAGGGATGCCCAATGCCGCCGCGCGGGCCAGCGCGCCAAGCCACACCGCATAGGTTTTGCCGGAGCCGGTGGTCGCATGAAGCAGCCCGCTGCGGCCAGCCTGCATCGCAGCCCAGACCTCGCGCTGAAATGCAAACGGCTGCCAGCCGCGCTGCGCAAACCAGGCCTCGTGCAACACCTTGTGCGACACCGTGGGCAACATCAGTCCGCGCCAGCGGGCGGCAACGGCACCAGCGCGATGCCCACCCGCAGGATGCGGCCGTCATGCATCCGGCCAACCTGGAAATGCGCGCCGTTCCAATGCACGCCATCGCCTTCGGCATGGTCACGTGCCAGCGCGTCGGTCATCCATTCACGCAAGGTGCTGTGGTCGTTCTTCGGCATCGGTAGCTTGAAGAAAGCAAACACGTCGGCCAACGGCAAGTCGGCATCGAGCGTCAAGCGGCCTTGCACTGGCAAGGCCTCGTCGGGTGGGGCGGTCGGCGGCTCGACGACTTTCAGCCGGCGCGCGGCCCACCCCAGCGTCGTGCCTTGCAGCATCAGCGAAGCCAGCACCACACCGAAGGCCACGTTGAAGAAGCGATAGCTGTCTGGAATCTGCTGCATCAACGGAAACAGCGCCAGCACGATCGGCACCGCACCGCGCAGCCCCACCCAGCCAATGAACAAGCGCTCCCGGTGGCTGAAGCCCAGCGGCGCCAGGCACAGCCACACCGCCAATGGGCGAGCGACGAAAATCAACGTGGCCACGATGGCCGCCGTCGTCCACAAGGCCTGCACCATCTGATGCGGCGACACCAGCAGGCCCAGCAGCAGGAACATGAAGGCCTGCGCGGCCCAGGCAAATCCGTCGAGTGCGGAAGACGCGGTATGCGCGGCCTTCTGCGCCTGCTCCCGGATGCGCAAGCCAAACAGATAGATCGCCAGAAAGCCCGAGCCTTCGAGCAGGCCGGCACTTGCATAGACAACCAACCCGCCCGAAATGATGATCAAGGCCAGCAGCCCGCCTTGATCGACGGCCAAGGTCACTTTGCGCAGCAACCACGACAAACCCCAGGCGCCGAGCAGACCGATCGCTACGCCAAAGCCGACCTGGCGCAGCAGCATCATCAGCACCTCGCCGGCACCGGCTTCCGATTGAATGGTGGCCAGCAGCGCCAGCGTCAGAAACACCGCCATCGGATCGTTCAGGCCCGACTCCAGCTCCAACGTGGCCGACACCCGCTCGTGCAGGCGCACATCGGCATGGCGCAACAACGAAAACACCGCGGCCGCGTCGGTCGAGCCGACGATCGCGCCGAGCAACAAGCCATAGCGCCAATCGACCTGCATCACCGCCATCGCCATCGCACCGACGATGCCTGCAGTCATCAGCACGCCGACGCTGGCCAGCAAGGCCGCTGGCTTGAAGCCGACGCGGAAGGTGCTCATGCGCGTGCTGATGCCGCCTTCGAGCAGGATGATCGCCAATGCCGCGTTGCCGACCCAGGCCGTCAACACCGTATTGTCGAAACGCACGCCGCCCGGCCCGTCGACACCGACCAGCATGCCGGCGACGAGGAACATCAGCAGAAACGACAAGCCCCAACGTGCTGACAACACGCCGGCCATCAGGCTTACGAAGACGAGAACGCCCGCAGCCAGCAGCATCAAATTCAGGGATTGCATCGCGGAGACCTTAGCAGGGCGATCGGCAATGTCGGGTCGGCGCGCAGGCCATCAGCATGTCGGAGCACGCCTCGCGGGGCGGTGACGGCACGGGCGCGGCCAGGCTTTGAATGATTGGCGACGGCGATGCCATGGAGCCGCCACGCAGACGCCAACGCCCTGCCCCAAGTCATCGGCCGAGCGATCGGGGTCGTGTGAACGTGCGATCTCCCACGCAGTTATTCAATCGCACCGCGTTCTTAAGCTTCAGCTAAGCCTTCGAACCGCACAGTGCGGACATGCCGACCTTGCCCCCTCACCGCTCCAACTCGTGGGGCGGCGTGCCGAGCCCGCGCAACCCCACGGCACTGGCCATCCTGACGGCCTGGGTCGGCTGGACAGCGCTGGCGCCGCACGCCAGCGCCGCCGCCAACGTCGTCGACCAACCCGTCTGGATGCGACCCGACGCCCCTTGCGTCAAGGCCGCCCCGCCCGATGAAGCCGGTTCAGACAACCCTGCCCTGCCTTCCGATGAAGCGCTGGAGCAATTCGGCGCGCGGATCGGCGAAGTCCGTATCGACAACCTCGATATCTTCGACACCCGGCTACAGGAAGAAGACAACGCCGCCTTCCGACTCGCCAACGCACTGCACATCAAGACGAAGCGTCAGACGCTGGTTCAGCAGCTGCTGTTCAAGCCGGGAGATCTCTACAGTGCCCGCCTGCTGCGCGAATCGGAACGGGCCTTGCGCGCCAACGGCTATCTCGGCGACGCCAGCATCCGCGCTTGCGCTTTCCATGACGGCGTGGTCGACCTGCAGGTGTCGACGCAAGATGTGTGGACGCTCAAGCCCGGCGTCTCCCTCGGCCGCAAAGGCGGGCACAACAGCAGCAGCATCGGCATCCAGGAAACCAACTTCCTCGGCCTCGGAAAGCAATTGGGCGTCGACGTGCATTCCGGCGTCGACCGCACGACCAAAACGCTGTCGTATCAAGATACGCAGCTCTTCGGCAGCCGCTGGGCGTTGTCGGGCGAGTACGACGACAGCAGCGATGGCCGGGGCCAGATGCTGTCGCTGGATCACCCGTTCTACGCCCTCGACACACGACAGGCAATGGGCGCCTCGTTGCGCAACGAGAGCCGCACCGACTCCGTGTATCAGCAAGGTCAGATCGTTAGCCAATATGCGACACGTGACCGGCGAGCGACGGCCTACACCGGCTGGTCAGACGGGTTGCAGAACGGCTCGGCGCTGCGCTGGACGACTGGGCTCAGCCTCGACGAGCGCCATTACGCCACGCTCGACGCGGGCCGCACCACCGCCGAATTGCCCGAAGACCGCAAGCTAATCTACCCCTGGATCGGACTGGCCTGGATCGAAGACCAATACGAGGCCACACGCAACCAGGACCAAATCGGCAAGACCGAAGACATTGCCCTCGGCTGGAACGTGCGAGGGCGCTTCGGCCTGGCGTCCAGCCACCTGGGCTCCGACCGCAGCGCAGGCATCTTCAGTGCCAGCGCATCGAAAGGATGGCGGCCGACACCGGCCGAGACTTACCTGATGTCGGCCAGCGCCGAAGGCCGGCTGGAAGGCGAAGGCCTGCGCGGCGGGCTCTTGAACCTGTCGGCGCGCTATTACCTGCGGCAGTCGGCCCGGCGCAGCTTGTTTGCGTCATTCACCGTCGACCGCGGTGTTCATCTGGATGCCGACCAGCAGATCCTGCTCGGTGGCGACAGCGGCCTGCGCGGCTACCCGCTGCGCTATCAGCGCGGCACCGGGCGCTGGCTGGCCAGCATCGAGCAGCGCGCCTTCTCGGACTGGTACCCGCTGCGCCTCTTTCGCGTCGGCGGCGCGGTGTTCTATGACATGGGCCGGACCTGGGACGGCCCCTCGCCCGCCGACTCGGCGCAGGGCCTGCTGCGCGACATCGGCTTCGGCCTGCGCCTGGGCAACAGCCGCTCAGGGCTCGGCACCGTCGTGCATGTGGACGCCGCGTTCCCGCTCGACGGCGATAAAACAATCAAGAAGATGCAGTTGGTCATCGAGGCCAAGCGCAGCTTTTAAGATCTGTCGTCACCTCGATGCCAACCGGTCAGTGCCGACAAATCAACGCTGACGAATCAACGCCGGCAAGCCGCCGAGATGTCGAGGCTGCGGTCGTAGACCTGCGTTTCGACCTGCAGCAGGCCCAGCACGGTATGGAAGAGGTTGTCGTGCGTCCACGGCTTGCCGGCCTGACCGGACAGGCAGGCGCCGTCGAGGCCGAAGCTGGCTGCGAAGTCGGGCGACATCCACCAGACCATCGGCACCCGCGTCTGCTCGCTGGGGGCGATCGCATACGGCAGGCCGTGCAGGTACAGGCCGTTCTCGCCGAGCGACTCGCCATGGTCCGAGACATAAAGCATCGCCGTGTCGAAGCGCGACTCACGCTCTTTCAGGAATGCGATGGTGTGGGCCAACACGCTGTCGGTGTAGAGCAGCGCGTTGTCGTAGGCGTTGACGATTTCCTGGCGGCTGCACTGGCGCAACTCTCCGGTATCACAGGTCGGCGTGAAGCGGCGAAACGCGTCCGGATAACGCTTGTGGTACGCGGGCCCATGGTTGCCCAGCATGTGCAGCACGATCAGCAGATTGCCCTGGGCATCCCGGGCCACGGTGTCCAGGCCGCGCAGCAAGATACCGTCCAGGCAGCGGCCATCGCCGCACAGGTCCGGCACCTGCAAGGCCTCCAGCCGCTCTTCGGGCAGATCGGCGCACACGCCCTTGCAGCCGGCCTGGTTGTCGCGCCACAGCACAGAGAAGCCGGCGCGCTTCATCAGATGCAGCAGCGAGTCGCTGCCACGGATGCGGTCTTCGTCGTAATCGCGGCGGCCGATCGAGGCAAACATGCACGGCAGCGAGGTCTCGGTATTGGTGCCGCAGGAACGGACATCCCGGAAGTTCAGCACGCCCAGGCCCGCCAGCTCCGGCGTCGTCTGCCGCTCGTAGCCATTGAGCCCCCAGTTGGCGGCGCGCGCCGTTTCGCCAACAGCAATCACAAACAGCGCCGGCTTCTTGTGCGCAAGCCACGAAGGCGACAGCTTGGCGTCGGTGCCGATCGGCAGGCGCGGGCGATTGACTTCGTGCGTCTGAGCGGTCAGCACACGCACGCTGGAATAGACGTAGTTGATCGGCGTGGCGAGGTAACGGATCTCCTTGTGCGTGCGCATCAGCGCCGAGAAGTCCTTGAACACCACGAGCACCGACGCGAGCGACAAGCCCACCGCCGCCAGGATCGTGATGCCGCGCGCCATCAGCGCTCGCGGCCAGGGCCGGCGCACCAGTTTCACGCGCCACAGCAGACACAGCGGAATCACCGCATACATCAGCAGGTGCGGCAGCATCGCAGCGTTGAGCAATTCACCCGCCTCGGCCGGGTCGGTGTTCATCACGTTGCGCAGCATCGTCGGGTCGAGGAAGACGCCGTACTTCTTCATGTAGTACGTCGCAAACGCCGTGGTCACGAGCAACACGGTCAGCAGCGGCCGGGCAATCCAGCGGTGAAGCACGAGGCTGAGCAGCAGCAGATGCAGTGCGAACAGCAGGCCCAGCATCGCGCCGGCAAACAGCCAAGTCGGCAGCTGCGCCCATGGCTGGCCAGCCGTGATGCTCGCAAGAAACGGCAGGTTGCACGCGAGCGCGAAGAACAAGCTGGCGAAGAGGGCCAGACGCTCGGTGCTGATCGGCCAACGCGTGCGCCAGGCTTTGGCTGCGTTCGCACCCGGCGCGAAGTGGGGTGCGTTTCTCGCGTCAAGCGGCCGGCTCATGCCGCGCGCCATGGCGGGGTTCGGGCCGGCCGGGCAAGCTGGGCGGCCCACGCCCGCTCCGCGGTGTGCAGATGCGGCCGGGT
>CAHJWV010000169.1 GCA_903643055.1 Burkholderiales bacterium
ATGAGTGTGCTCAAGGCATCGATCAGCTGGAATCGGGTGCAACCGACCCAAGCTCGCCGACGGCTGGCAATGGTGGTGACGCCTGGGCCGACTATGGCCGTACGCCGAAGCGCCTCGTCGGAGAAGCGCCTAAGTGGGATTCGCCGGTCGCTGGCGCCTTCCACGAAATCAAGCAGCTGAAGACCAAGTTCCCGAACCTGAAAGTGCTGATCTCCATCGGCGGCTGGACCTGGTCGAAATGGTTCTCGGCTGCGTCGCAGACCGACTCGTTACGCAAGCAGCTGGTTCGTTCATGCCTGGACATCTACATCAAGGGCAACCTGCCGTCGTACAGCGGCAAGGGTGGTCCCGGCACGGCCGCTGGCGTGTTCGACGGCATCGACATCGACTGGGAATACCCAGCCGTGATCGGTCAGCCGTACAACACCGTGAGCGCAGCCGATCGCCACAACTTCACGTTGTTGATGAAGGAGTTCCGCACGCAGCTCGACGCCCTCGGTTCCAAGCACTATCTGCTGACGGCAGCGCTCGGTTCAGGCAAGGACAAGATCGACGCCACCGAGCCAGGCCAGTATGGTCAGTACATGGACTGGGTCAACCTGATGAGCTATGACTTCCATGGCGGTTGGGAAGCGCAAGGGCCGACGGACTTCCATTCGAACCTGTATCCGGATCAATCGAGCCCGAACTACCTCGACCCGCAGAAGCCAGGTACGCGCAGCCTTCTGTCGTACTACAACATCGACGAAGCGGTTGACGTGCTGTTGAAGTCCGGCATGCCCCCAGGCAAGATCAACGTGGGTATTCCGTTCTACGGCCGCGGCTGGACCGGCGTGACGAACGTCAACAATGGTCTGTACCAAAAGGCCACGGGCCCAGCCCGCGGCAGCTACGAAGCAGGCATTGAAGACTACAAGGTCTTGAAGAATGCGCCAGGTACCGTCTTTACCAATTCGGTGACGAAGCAAAGCTACAAGTTCGATGGCACCAACTTCTGGAGCTATGACACACCGGAAGTCATCAAGACCAAGATGAATTACATGAAGTCCAAGGGTCTGGGCGGCGTGTTCACCTGGTCTCTCGATGGCGACCTGAACGGTGAGCTGTTGAAGGCCACCGCAGACGCGGCGAAGTAAGAACGGTGGGTTTGGCATGCCTCGATCGGCATGCTGAACCCAGGCCTTGAGCCCTCCCTTTCGGGAGGGCTTTTTTCATGGAGGTGCATGTTCAGGTCAAACCGCTTCGATGGATAACGGGTTGTCGGCCACGCAGGCTGGATGAAGTCAGTTGATATAGGCTTCAAGCGGTCGATGCCGCTGAACGGATCAAGTGGAAGAAAGCCGGGATCAGGCCGAAATTGCGTCCAGCAGCTCGGTTTCGATTTCGATCTGCTTGCGGTTTTGCTGCAAGGCCGAGCCGTCGATCAGGAAGGTATCTTCAACGCGTTCGCCCAGCGTCGTGATCTTGGCGAGCTGCAGGTTGATGCGGTGTTGGGCCAGCACGCGGGCGATCGAATAGAGCAGGCCGGAGCGGTCGCTGGTCGATACCGTCAGCAGCCAACGCTGGCCGCGGTCATCGGGGCGCAGCAGCACCCGCGGCGTGACCGGGAATGATTTGACGCGACGTGACAGCCGACCGCGCGAAGGCTCGGGCAGCGGGCCTTCGGCCTTCAATGCCAGCGTGGCCTGCGTTTCCACCAGCGACAGCAGATCGCGGTAATGGCTTTCCATCTGCGGACTGATCACCTGGAAGGTGTCGAGCGCATAGCCGGCCTTCGTGGTGTGGATCTTGGCGTCCAGAATGTTGAAGCCGGCGGTATCGAAATAACCGCAGATGCGGGCGAACAGATCGGGGCGGTCGGGCGCATACACCAGCACCTGCATGCCTTCGCCGAGCGACGACAGGCGTGCCCGCACCACCGGCTCGGGCGTGTCGATGTGCCTGAACAGCGAGCGCGCGTGCCAGGCGATGTCGCCGGCGTCATGGCGCACGAAGTAGCTGAGCTCCAGCGTCTTCCACAGCGGAACTTCGGTGCCGGGCAGCAGCGAATAGAGGTTCAGCGTGTGGCGCGCATCCTGTTTGCGCGATTCGATCTCGGCGTCCATGTTCGGGCGGGCGCCGCCGAGCGCGCGCAGCGTCAGGCGGTACAGGTCTTCGAGCAGCTTGCCCTTCCAGGCATTCCAGACCTTCGGGCTGGTGCCGCGGATGTCGGCCACCGTCAGCAGATAGAGCGCGGTGAGACGGCGTTCGTTGCTGACGAGTTTGGCGAAGGATTCGATGACGTCCGGATCGCTCAGGTCTTCTTTCTGCGCGATGCGCGACATCGTCAAATGGCACTTGACGAGGAATTCGATCAGCGAGGCTTCTTCGCGGCCGATGCCGTGGTCGCGGCAGAAGCGGCGGACTTCCATCGCACCGAGGTCGGAGTGGTCGCCGCCACGGCCTTTGGCCACGTCATGGAACAGCGCGGCCACGTACAAGATCCACGGCGCGTCCCAGGTCGAAGCGAGCTGCGAGCAGAACGGATATTCATGCACGTGGTCGGCGACCAGGAATCGTCGCACGTTGCGCAGCACCATCAGGATGTGCTGGTCGACGGTGTAAGCATGAAAGAGGTCATGCTGCATCTGGCCCACGATGCGGCGGAACACCCACAGATAGCGCCCGAGCACGCTGGTCTGGTTCATCAGGCGGAAGGCGTGCGTCTGGCCTTCGGGCTCTTTCAGGATCGCCATGAAGGTCGCGCGGTTCACCGCATCACGGCGAAAGCCCTTGTTCATCACGCCGCGGGCGTTGTACAGCGCTCGCAGGGTGCGCGCCGACAGGCCCTCGATGCCCGGCGTTTGCTGGTAGATCAGAAAGGTCTGCAGGATCGCATGCGGCTCGCGATCGTAGAGGTCGTCGCAAGTCACTTCGAGCAGGCCGGCGCGGTCGAGGAACCAAGCGTTGATCGGGCG
>CAHJWV010000170.1 GCA_903643055.1 Burkholderiales bacterium
CGGTGCAGCCGCTTGCTCAGCTTGTTGATCTCGAAGGCCGCCTTGGCTTCATCACGTTCCAGTACCGCATCCATCACAACACGTCCTTGATTCCAAACACTTCGCAGCCGACCGATTCACAGTCGGGGTACACATAAGGCTTTTCGGTCGACACCTTCGCGGCCTTCACGCGAGGGTGCGCGAGCATCAGCGACAGCACGTCATCGCACAGCGTCTCTTGCAGATGAATATGGCCCTGCTTCACCCGTGCCGCGATGCTGCGCCGGATGAAGTCATAGTCGACCACTTCCTTCAGGTCATCGGCCTTTGGCGTCGACAGCGACAGCGGAATGTAGAGGTCGACGTTGATCAGCACCTTCTGCTCGCCACGTTTTTCGAAGTCGTGAACGCCGATGTTGATCCACACCTCATAGTTGCGCAAGAAGAGGCGGCGGCAATCGGCCAGCGAAGCTTGGCCCAGCAGGCTGTGCATCGATCAGCTCCTGAAGGCCAGAATTGCAAGCGAGGGGCCGGTGATAAAGGCAGCGGGCATGTCAGGCTTCTTTGTTCGGGTTGGCGATGAACATCACATCGCGGTGTTGAGCTTGCAGATGCTGGCCGCCATCGACCATCAGCGTGGTGCCGGTGATGGCGGGCGACTCGATCAGGAAACGCACGCTGCGGGCGATGTCAGCCGGTGTCGACGAACGGCCGAGCGGCGTCAGCTGATGGGCCTGCGCGAACTCGCCGTCGGTCATCGGGCCCGACAGCATCGTGACGCCCGGGGCCACACCACACACGCGAAGCGCGGGCGCAAGCGCCTGGGCCAGCATCACGGTGGCGGCCTGCAGCGCGGCCTTCGACAGCGTGTACGAGAAATAGTCCGGGTTCGGGTTCCACAGCTTCTGATCGAGCAGATTCACGACGCAACCATGCGCGTCTCTGTGCGTCAGGTGCTGATGCAAGGCCTGAGCAAGCAGCACGGCCGGCGCGGTGTTGGCACGCCAGTGCGTGTCCATCGAAGCGAAGCTGAATTGCTGCGGGTTGTCGTATTCGAAGGTCGACGCGTTGTTGACCACGGCATCCAGGCGTCCGAAATGCGCGATCACGGCGGGCACCAAGGCTCGGCAGGCCGCTTCATCCGACAGATCGGCGGCGAAGGCTTGCGCCTGTGCGCCCAGCTCGCGCGCTTCGGCTGCAGTTTGCTGGGCTTCTTCGGCAGATGCGCGGTAATGCACTGCGACATCGAAGCCATGCGCTGCGAGGTCGAGCGCGATCGCGCGGCCCAGGCGGCGGGCAGCGCCAGTCACGAGCACGACGGGTCGGGCGGGCATGGTTTCTACAATGAGTGGATGACGACCAACGAGTCCGCCAGTGTATCGGCGCCGCTTTTCACGCTGCTTCGCTCGGCCATTGAAGGCCACGGCGGCTGGCTGCCCTTCGACCAGTTCATGGCCATCGCGCTGTATGAGCCCGGCCTGGGCTATTACGCCCATGGCAGCCGCAAGTTCGGGCACATGCCGCAATCAGGCAGCGACTTCGTGACCGCGCCGGAGCTGTCACCGCTGTTCGGCCGGGCGCTGTCACGCCAGCTCGCGCAGGCGCTACGTGCCTGCGAGGGCCACGAGGTGTGGGAATTTGGTGCCGGCTCAGGCGCGCTGGCTGAGCAGTTGCTGGATGGTTTGGCCGAGCAGGGCGTGGCGCTGTCGCGCTATGTGATCGTCGACCTGTCGGGCTCGCTTCGGCAACGGCAGCACGAGCGCCTCGCACGCTTCGGCGAGACGGTGCAATGGGTTGATGCGCTGCCCCCATCGATCCATGGCGTGGTAGTTGGCAACGAGGTGCTGGACGCGATGCCGGTTCAGCTGCTTCACTTCGACGGCGGCGCATGGCAAGAGCGTGGCGTGGCATGCGACGGCGAACGCCTGGTGTGGGCTGATCGGCCAAGCGTGCTGCGCCCGCCGTTTGAAGGCCCGTTTCTGCCCGGCACGCTGACCGAGATTCATCCGCAAGCCGAGGCGTTCATTGCGACCTTGGCCGAACGGCTGCAGCGCGGTGCGGCCTTCTTCATCGACTACGGCTTCCCCGAAGCCGAGTACTACCACCCGCAACGCACCGGCGGCACGCTGATGTGCCACCGCGCCCACTTGGCCGACACCGACCCGCTGGTGCAGGTGGGCGAGAAGGACATCACCGTGCACATCAACTTCACCGGCATTGCGCTGGCTGCGCAAGACCATGGGCTGGACGTGCTGGGTTACACCAGCCAGGCCCACTTCCTGATCAATTGCGGCCTGGTGGGCCTGCTGGAAGGGGCCGACATCGTGACCACCGCGCATGCGCAAAAGCTGCTCAACGAACATGAGATGGGCGAGCTGTTCAAGGTGATCGGCTTCGCTCGCGGCTGTGAGGCTGCGTTCACCACGGCGCCGATCGGGTTCGAGCGTGGCGACCGGACGCACGCGCTGTGAGCGACCTTGTGAGGGCCACCCGATGGGCCTGAGATGGTTGCTCGTGATGCTGATTGCGCTGCTGCTGTTCAGCGGCTTGCAGCGCTGGCTGGAGAAGCTGGGGCTGGGTCGCTTGCCGGGGGACTTCCGGTTCCGGCTGGCGGGCCGTGACTGGTTCGTGCCGTTGACCAGCAGCGTGATCTTGAGCTTTGCCGCGATGCTGCTGGCCAAGTTGTTCTGAACTTCGAAGTGGCCTGGGACGGCCGCATTCACAGGCCGGCGAGCCACGCCACAAGCTGTGGTAGAGAAACGTGAATTTCTGTTGAAAAGTTGTCCCTGCGCACCGTGGGCAAGGCTGTGGACAAGTTGCTGGACAACGCGCGCATCCCGATCAGCATTGATGTTCCGGGCGATGCTTAAAGATGAGGCAGATCGCGCCAACCGCCGGCCATCGCGGTACCCGACAGCAGAGAAGAACCAGGCTCAGCCGGGCATCGTGTCGATGTTGTCGGGGGAATCCGGATCGTGCGGATCACTGGAGGCCGGTGGAATGAGCCCGGCCATCAGCCACAGTTGCGAGGCTTCTTCGTAGGCGTAACGATGCGCGGCGTTGGCGCGCAGCCAGGTGTTGAGCTCGGAGCGGGCCGAAGCGTCCAGCGGGGTCTCGTGCTCTCGCATCACCCACGCCCAGGCTGCGCTCCAGAGGGGGTTGTCGCGCTCGGTCGTGCTCATGGGTTGGCGTGGGAGTGGAAAAAAGGGCATCGCAATTAGACAGCGTGAACCGCGGTGGCGTTCCGTGGCACCGGCACGCCGCACGGCTCACGTGATTTTTGGCGCGGCACTCGGTGCGCACAGCGCCGTGAGCCGAAAGGCTTCTTCAGTCGCGTGCCAGCAGATGGCGGCATTCCATCAGCGCCTGTGTTGCATCGCGGATCATGAAGTTGACCAGCGTTGCCGACACGCCGAGCTGCGCGCCGATGTCGCGCTGGGTCATGCCCGACAGGCGATACAGCTCGAAGGCTTGCCGCGTGCGCGCGGGCAGGCCGTTCAACACCTGATCGACCAGCGCCAGATTCTGCCGGCTGATGGTGATCTGCTCCGGCGTGCCCTGCGTCGCGGCGACATGCTGGCCGTCTTCTTCTTCGGCAAAGACATGCGATTCGAGGTTCATGCGGCGCCGGTAGTCGATCGCCAGGTTGCGAACCACCTGGAAGCAATAGGCCAGCGGCTGTTTGATCGCCAGGCCGGTGGCTTCCATCAGCTTGAGATAAGCCTCTTGGGTGATGTCTTCGGCGAGCTCGCGGGTGCCCACGATTTTTTGCGCCGCGCCGCGCAGCTGAGCGCGATGCGTCACAAATGCGCCATCGAGAGTCAAATTTCCAACGTCAACCGACACGGGGCGATCTCCTTGCAGTCCGGCACGCCCACACAAATGAGAGTGATTCTCATTATTATGTATGGAGTTGAGGCTGTGACGCGTGCCATGCGTGTCGGTGCGTAAGGAGTCGCATGCGGGCAACGCCTTGGTACATGACACCTCGTGGTCGCCTGACTCTGGTTTGAGGCGCTCTCAGTGAGGCGAACACCTCGCGCTGTGGCGCAGCACCCGGGTTTGCGTTTGGTCTCACTGCGACGCGGTGATGCCGACGCGGCAAGTAGAGCGCCGCCATACCGATCAACCACCTTGCTGCGAAATGGCCTTGCGCAGCAAAGTTGGCGCCTAGACCTGCTCAATAAAACGTCACGGTGACCGTGATCGTGTCGGTGTAGCTGCCGGGCACGGCGGTGGTTTGGCTGGCCGGGATACGGCCGTAAATGGAGATGGTCCGGGATTGCGAGCTGCCCAGCACGTCGAGCGTGATGTTGCCGCTGACCGAATGCGTGCTATTGGTGCCGTCGCCCCAC
>CAHJWV010000171.1 GCA_903643055.1 Burkholderiales bacterium
AAGCGATCGAGCAGGCCGCGCAGCATGGGGCGCAAACGATCACCGCTCGATGCCGAGCAGTGCGTCTTTCAACGCCATGTCGGCGGGCGAGTCGCCGAACCAGATCTTCAGCACCATCGAGAAGAACTCGGCGTCGCCGACCGGGTCACCTTGGGCCTGACCGAGGATGTAGAACTGTGTGCCTTTGCCAGGAATGAAGTCCATCGCGAACGAGTCACCCGGCAGGAGCTTCGAGCGGCCGGAGAAGATCTCGATCAGCCGCGTGCCGGACAGCGTGTGCTTCTGCACCATTTCCTTGGGCGAGTTTTCTGCCATGCCCTTGATGAAGAGCCGGCCCAGATCGGTGCCGGGCAATTCGCGCAGTGCAGTGAATTGCAGGCGCTTCGGGCCGGGCAGGGCGAGCAGCTCGTCCGCCGAATTGACCTTCTTGCTGGTGTACAAGGCCATGTCATAAACCTTGAAGATGGCCTTGTATCTCGTGCCGGAGCCGTTCAGTGTCAATGGGGTGCCGGTGATCTGAACGGTGGGCTCGAACTTGGTGATCGACGCGGCTTGCGCGACACCACAAAGCAGGGCCAGGGCCAGCGCCAAGGCCGTTAATGGGGTAGAGCCAAGAGCGATAGCGTAGGAGCGCATGAAGTGCTTTCTGATGAATGGCCGAAGACTCATTTTCAAGACTTCATCGGTCTGCAACAACCCCAAGAACACCCGTTGTTGTTGCGGCGCTTGAGTGCCAGAGCCAATGGGGCTCGTTTCGGCACAACAGCACCGAATCACTTCAAATGAAGAGGAATGCCTGAGGGCTGGACAAGAATTCGGGCATTGATTGAAGCGCCGAAGCGCGCGGCCCGAAATCAGGCGGCCGGCGAAGCGGGTTTGCGCCGGGTGGCTGGGGCGGATGCGGTCGAGGCCACATGCACTTGCACGCCCAGCGCTTCGATCTCCGGCCACGGTGTGTCGATCACCAGCGTGTGAACCTGCGACCAGGGCGCCACCGCGAAGGGCGACACGTTGTGCTGCTTCGAATGGTCGGCCATCACGAGCGTGCGGGAGGCGGCGGCCATCATCGCGCGCTTGGTGCTGGCATCGGCCTCGTCGGTCACGGTCAGGCCCATTGCGACGTCGACCGAACAGACGCCCGGCACGGCCCAATCGGCGCGGCACCGGCTCAGCATTTCGGTCGTGCCCGGCCCCCACAAGGCACGCGCCTGCGGCTGCCAGGTGCCGCCGGTCATCACCAGTTGCACGGCAGGGTCGCGGTCAAACAGCAGGGCAATGTCGATCGCATTGGTGATGATGGTCAACGGGCGGGCCGTCAACTCGCGGGCCAGGCTGAGCGAGGTCGAGCCGGCGTCGAGGATCAAGGTCTGTCCCGGCTCGATCAGCGTGGCCGCCGCGCGGCCGATCGCCTGTTTGGCGTCGGCCAAGACATCGGCACGCGCCGAGAAATCCAGCCGTGCGGTGTTCAGCGCAACGGCGCCGCCATGGGTTTTTTGCAGTGCGCCCTGCGTCTGCAGATCCAGCAGGTCACGCCGGATCGTGTGCTCAGAGACGTCCAGCAGGCCGGCCAGCGGCAGGACCTCGACGCGGCCTGTCTGCTGCAGCAGTTTGAGGATGCGTGCACGGCGCTCTTCGGCGAACCAAGCGGGAGGTGCAGGCTTGCGTGCCATGGTGTGCTGAGCTGGAGCGGCGATGAATCGAGCAGGAAGTATAGGTTGCCTGCGGTTGCAATTTGCTCGTTTGAGCTCTAGCATGCTCGAAATTGCCGTTTTGAGCAGTGCGGAGACGCATCGATGTCGGTTGTCACACCCCCTTCGCGCGCCGAGCATGTCGCGCTGGCCGCGGTTTTTTTTGCCAATGGCGCCGGCTTTGCCAGTTGGGTCTCGCGCATTCCGGCCGTGCGGGAGGCCTTGGCCTTGTCGGAAGGGCAGCTCGGTACGGTGCTGTTGGCGCTGGGCGCAGGTGCGTTGATTTCCTTTCCGCTGGCCGGGCGGGGCATTGCGCTGCTGGGCGCTCGCGGGCTGACGCTCGCCACCGGCTTTCTGTATTGCTTCTTGCTGCCGCACCCGGTGCTTGCGAGTTCGCTGGGTTTGTTGGCCATGAGTCTGATGCTGCTGGGCATGGCCAACGGCGCGATGGATGTGGCGATGAATGCGCTGGCGGTCGAGGTCGAGGCGCGCCAGCAGCGGCCGATCATGTCGGGCTTGCACGGCATGTGGAGCGCCGGTGGCCTGGCGGGCGCCACCTTGGGCGGTGGCATGGCGCATCTGGGCGTGTCGCCGAAGCTGCATTTGATGGGTGTCGCGGTGCTGCTGGCGGTCACCGTGTTCGTCGCCCGCCGCTGGTTGCCGGCCACGCCACCGAAGCCGCCTGAGCCCGGCCCGCGTTTCGCGCGGCCGGAAGCCGGCATGGTGGGTTTGGGCATCATCGTTTTCTGCGCCTTCCTGATCGAAGGGGCCATGGCCGATTGGAGTGCTGTCTACCTGCATGACTCGTTGGGTACGACGGCGGCGCTGGCTGCGTTGGGCTACGCCGCATTCGCGTTCGCGATGACCGGCATGCGCTTTGCGGGCGATCACCTGATCGCGAAGTGGCGTGCGTCATCGCTGCTGCGCGGCGTCAACGCGAGCGCTGCGGTGTTGCTGGCGATTGCGCTGTGGACGCAGCACACGACCCTGCTGTTTGTCGCCTTCGTCGTGACCGGGGTGGGCGTGGCGACGATCGCGCCATTGGTGTTCGGTGCGGCGGCCCGGCGCTCACGGCGCGGGCCGGGGCATGGCATTGCCGCGATGGCCACGCTCGGCTACGGCGGCTTCCTGTTGGGGCCGCCCGTGATCGGCTGGCTGGCACAGGTCACGGACCTGCGCACCGGATTGCTGGTGCTGGTCGCGCTGGCGGCCGCCATTGCGATGTTGACCCACCATCTCGATGAGTCGCAGCCCGTGGCATCAGGCGAGCCGGCAACGGTGTGACCGGCGGCCCGTCCGTTCGTTGATCTCGACGGCGGTGGCTAGCTCATCAAAGTAGCGCATGAAGATAAGTCGTTGAGATGACAGGCGATGCATGCCTGGCAGGGTGGCTTGCTGCCATGCTTGGCCTGGCGTGATGCCGCTGCGGCATGCCAGCTTTTGCCGCCTGTCCGCGCGCTAAGCCGTCGGGCGGGGCGAGTTTTGAATCTGTGAATTGACGGGTATGAGGTGCTGTGCACCGTCATCCCTGTGAGTTGTGGGGCTTCGGCAGCGCGTGTTCACGGGATGCGATGGGCGCACTATGCTTCGCGTTGATCCGAATCGATGTGCCTTTCCAAGGGCATCGACATAACGAAAAACGCATGCCCGTTTCTTCAGCAATCGCCTTTGTTCTGGATTCCTTGCGGCCGCTGCATTCGGCCGCTTTCGAGCGATTGCGCTGAAGCATGGGGTCGAGCGCCAAAGCTTTAGGCCTTGCTGGCTTTCCTGCGGGGGAACGCGCTTGCCAAGGGCTGCGCGCCGATGCCAGCGAGGTAAGTGTCCAGCACTTGCGTGCCGACCTTCACCAGATCGAAGCTGCGGGGGTCGAGCGTCCAGTTCTGCAACAGCCCGTCGATCAGCGCATGCAAGCCCAGTGCGGCGGCGCGTGCGGGCAGGCGTTGCTTGAGCTTGCCGCGCCGCATTGCCAGCGCAATGCCGCGCTGAATGTGCACCAGAATTTCATCGCGGATGTGAAGGCGCCGGTCGCGAATCGCCATCAGCTCATCGACGTATTCGATCTTGGTGGTCGCGATGCCGAACACCCGCTGCACTTGCGCATCGCTGACCGTCAGCTTCAGCGCATCAATGAAGTTCTTGCGAATGAAGGCCATCGAATCATCGATCGACGGGTCGTCGCTGCGCTTGGCGGTTTCTTCGAGCGGCAAGGTCACGCGCTGCATCATCGCGTTGAAGAGATCGGCCTTGTCTTCGAAGTGCCAGTAGATGGCACCACGCGTGAGGCCCGCAGCCTGCGCGATGTCATTCAATGAAGTTCGAGAGACACCATGTTCATGAAACAGCAGCTCGGCCGTGTCCAGGATGTGATGGCGTGTGGCCAGAGCTTCTTCTTTTGTTCTGCGGACCATGACGACTCATGTGAAGTAGTTTGAAGCACCCTATTTACATTCACATATGTATGTAAACTAGCCGGTCGTCAAGAGGGGTGAGGGAATTTCTCTCGCCTGCATTGCATCTGACGACAACCATCCTATGTCTTTGGCGCCCGCGTTGGGTGCATTTCCTGAGGGATTCGCATGTCTGCGTTGAACCAAGTCGTGGCCGCATCGGCCGTTGAATCCTGTTGGGTGTCCCGGCCCATTCATGCCTTTTTGGCGGTCGCGGTGTTTGCGTTGCTGGCAGCATGTGGCGCCAAAGACGGCGCTGCGCCGGCGGGCGCTCCAACCGCGCCTGCGCCTCCCGAAGTGGGCGTGGTGGTGGTGGCTCCGCGTGCGGTGGCGTTGACGACCGAATTGCCGGGCCGCCTCGAAGCCTCACGTGTCGCGCAGGTGCGTGCCCGTGCCGCTGGCATCCTGAAACAGCGTTTGTTCAAGGAAGGCAGCGACGTGAAGGCCGGCCAGGCCCTGTTCCAGATCGACCCGGCGCCTTATCAAGCTTCTTACGCCAGCGCCCAAGCGACGCTGGCACGTTCGCAAGCCAACCTCTCGCAAGCGGCCGCACAAGCTGAACGCTACAAGCCGCTGCTCGACGCGAATGCGATCAGCAAGCAGGACTACATCAACGCGGTGGCTGCACAGAAGAGCGGCGAGGCCGATGTGGCCGCCGGCAAAGCCGCATTGCAGATTGCGCAAATCAATCTGGGCTACGCCAACGTCACCTCGCCGATCTCCGGGCGCATCGGCCGCGCGCTGGTCACGGAGGGTGCACTGGTCGGTCAGGGCGAAGCAACGCAACTGGCGGTCGTGCAACAGATCGATCCGATGTACGTGAACTTCACGCAGTCCACGACCGAAGTGCTGCGCTTGCGCAAGGCCATCGAGAGCGGCAAGTTCAAGCAGGCCGGCAACGGCAACACCGCGAGTGTGCGCGTGGTCCTCGAAGACGGCAGCGAATACGACAAGCTCGGCAAGCTGCTGTTCTCTGACCTGACGGTAGATGCCACCTCGGGCCAGATCACCTTGCGCGCTGAGCTGCCGAACCCCGGCGGCTTGCTGCTGCCGGGCATGTATGTGCGTGTGCGGCTTGAGCAGGCCGAAGCGAATGATGCGATCGTGCTGCCGCAGCAGGCCGTGAGCCGGGGTGCCACGGGCGACAGCGTGATGATTGTCGGTGCCGATGGCAAGGTGGCGCCGCGCCCGGTGAAGGTCGGTACGGCCAAAGACGGTGGCTGGGTGGTGCTGGAGGGCGTGAAGCCAGGCGAGCAGGTGATGGTGGATGGTTTCCAGAAGCTGCGTGGCCCGGGGCCGGTGAAGCCCGTGCCATGGCAGCCCGGCGCTGCAGCAGCGGCAGGCGCAGCCTCGGCGCCAGCCGCTGCAGCCCCTGCTTCGCAAGCGGCTTCGGCCAGCTAAGGGGCACGCACCATGGCCCAGTTTTTCATTGATCGGCCCATCTTCGCGTGGGTGATCGCTTTATTCATCGTGGTGCTCGGCAGCGTGGCGGTGAAGCAGCTGCCGATCGCCCAGTATCCGACGGTGGCGCCGCCATCGATCGTGCTGACTGCGACCTATCCAGGTGCTTCCGCGCAGACCCTCGAAGACAGCGTGATTAGCGTGGTCGAACAGGAGATGAACGGTTCGCCCGGCCTGATCTACATCGAGTCGGTGAGCCAGGCCAACGGCGTGGGCACGATCACGCTGACCTTCGAGTCGGGCACCGATGCGGCGCTGGCCCAGGTCGACGTGCAGAACCGGCTCAGCCGCGCTTCACCGCGCTTGCCGGCCGCTGTAACGCAGCAAGGCGTGCGTGTCGACAAGGCGCGTTCGAACTTCCTGCTGTTCACGATCCTGTCTTCCGACAACCCGGCCTTCGACCCGGTCGCCCTGGGCGACTATGCGTCACGCAGCGTGGTGCCTGAGCTGCAGCGCATTCCGGGCGTCGGCCAGGCGCAGTTGTTCGGTACCGAACGATCGATGCGCATCTGGATCGACCCGGCCAAGCTGGTCGGTTTCAACCTGACTGCGGCCGATGTCAATGCGGCGATCCGCGCTCAAAACGCGCAGGTCGCGTCCGGCACCATCGGTGACCTGCCGATCGTGCAAGGCCAGGCGATCAGCGCGACGGTGGTCGTCAACGGTCAGCTCGACACCGAGCGCAAATTCGGTGACATCGTGCTGCGCGCCAATGCAGACGGCTCCACGGTGCGGCTGCGTGACGTGGCGCGCATCGAACTCGGCGCCCAAAACTACGGCACCTCGGCCCGCTTGAACGGCAAGCCGTCGACGGGTATTGGCATTCAGCTCTCGCCCACCGGCAATGCCCTTGGCACCGCCACGGCCGTCTATAAGCGGATGGACGAACTCGCGCGTTACTTCCCTCCCGGCGTGAAGTACGACATTCCTTACGACAGCTCGCGCTTCGTCAAGATCTCGATCAGCCAGGTCGTGGAGACGCTGATTGAAGCCGTGGTACTGGTGTTCCTGGTGATGTACCTGTTCTTGCAGAACGTGCGCTACACGCTGATTCCGACGGTCGTGGTGCCGGTGGCCTTGATGGGTTCGTTCGCGACGATGTTCGTGTTCGGTTATTCGATCAACGTGCTGACGATGTTCGCGATGGTGCTGGCGGTGGGCATCCTGGTTGACGATGCGATCGTCGTGATCGAGAACGTCGAGCGCATCATGAGCGAAGAGGGCCTGTCGCCGCGTGAGGCGACCAAGAAGGCGATGGGGCAGATCACGGCCGCGCTGATCGGCATCACGGTCACGCTGGTGTCGGTGTTCGTGCCGATGGCCTTTTTCTCAGGCTCGGTGGGCAACATCTATCGCCAGTTCTCGATCGTGATGGTCAGCTCGATGCTGTTCTCGGTGTTCCTCGCGATGTCATTGACACCAGCACTGTGCGCGACCTTCCTGAAGCCGGTCGAGGCAGGCCACCTGCATGAGAAGAAGGGTTTCTTCGGCTGGTTCAACCGCAGCTTCACCCGTTCGGCCAAGGGCTATGAAAGCTGGGTTTCCGCGTTGTTGAAGCGCGGTGGCCGCGTGCTGGTGGTCTTCGCGCTGCTGTCCGCGGCGATGGGCTTCCTGTATGTGCGGCTGCCTGCATCGTTCCTGCCGAACGAAGACCAGGGCTACATCATTGCCAACGTGCAGCTGCCTCCGGGCGCGACGCAAGGCCGCACGCTCGAAGTGATGAAGCAGGTCGAAGGCTTCATGCTGAAACAGCCTGAAGTTGACAAGATGGTCAGCGTGCTGGGCTTCAGCTTCTCAGGCAGTGGCCAGAACGCCGCTTTGGCCTTCGTCACGCTGAAGCCGTGGGATGAACGCCATGGCGTGGAGCACTCGGCGCAAACGCTGGCCGGCCGTGCCTTCGGTGCGCTGTCGGGTGTGCGTGATGCGTTCATCTTCGCGCTCAGCCCGCCGGCGATTCCCGAGTTGGGTAACGCGACGGGCTTTACCTTCCGTCTGCAAGACCGCGGCAGCAACGGCCATGCGGCCTTGCTGGCGGCGCGCAACCAGATGCTCGGCATGGCTTCCAAAAGCAAGGTGCTCGCAGGTGTGCGCCCCGACGGCCTGGAAGATGCACCGCAGCTGCAGGTCGACATCGACCGCGACCGCGCCAGTGCGCTCGGCATCTCCTTTGATGCGATCAACACCGCGTTGACCACCTCGCTCGGCTCGACTTACGTCAATGACTTTCCGAACGCCGGGCGCTTGCAGCGCGTGGTGGTTCAGGCCGATGCGCCGGCGCGCATGCAGCCTGACGATCTGCTGCGCATCAATGTGCTCAACGCGCAAGGCAAGCTGGTGCCTTTGTCGGCGGTCGCGACCACGCGGTGGATCACCGGCCCGATGATGACGGTGCGCTACAACGGCTACCCGACGATGCGCCTGGCTGGCGATGCCGCGCCCGGTTTCAGCACCGGCGAGGCGATGAACGAGATGGAGCGCTTGGCTGGGCAATTGCCACCCGGATTCGCCTTCGAATGGACTGGCCAGTCGCGCGAAGAGCGTCTGTCGGGTTCGCAGGCCACCATCCTCGTGGTGTTCTCGTTGATGGCGGTGTTCCTCTGCCTGGCCGCGCTCTATGAGAGCTGGTCGATTCCGATGTCGGTGCTGCTGGTCGTGCCCTTGGGCATCTTGGGTGTGGTGCTCGGCTCGACGATGCGCGGCTTGCCGAACGACGTGTTCTTCAAGGTGGGCCTGATCGCGGTGATCGGCCTGTCGGCGAAGAACGCGATCCTGATCATCGAGTTCGCCAAAGACTTGCATGCGCAAGGCAAGGGCCTGATCGAAGCGACCCTGGAGGCGGCGCACCTGCGCTTCCGCCCGATCCTGATGACCTCGTTCGCGTTCATCCTCGGTGTGCTGCCCTTGGCGCTGTCAACGGGCGCAGGCTCGGCCAGCCAACGCGCGATCGGTACCGGCGTCGTGGGCGGCATGTTGTCGGCCACCGTGCTTGCGGTGTTCTTCGTGCCGGTGTTCTTTGTGGTCGTGCGCAAGATCTTCAAGGGCAGCGAAAGGCAACGGAAGATGTATTCGCATGAGATGGAAGGCAAACCGGCCATCACTGCACCGAAGGAGGGTAACCATGACTGACCCACTCAATCCAAAGCGCTTGTCAACGTTTTCTGCCAGCGCGATCGCGCTGGCTGCCGCCTTGTTGGCCGGCTGCACGATGATCCCGGCGTATGAGCGGCCGGCCGCACCGGTGCCTGCGCAATACGGCCTAGGCGCGGACGGCACTGCATCGGCTTCTGCTGCTGCCGACATCGAATGGCAGAGCTACATCCGCGATGAGCGGCTGAGGCGCCTGATCGACATCGCGCTGAAGAACAACCGCGACTTGCGCGTCTCGGTGCTCAACATCGAGCAGGCCCGTGCCCAGTACCAGATTCGCCGCGCCGATGTGTGGCCGACGGTCAATGCCGCCGCCAGCGCGCTGCGCCAGCCCAATACGAACCGCGAAGTCGGCGGCGTGAGTTCGCTGTACCAAGTGGGCCTGGCGGTGACGGCGTATGAGCTGGATTTCTTTGGACGGGTCAGCAGCCTGAGCCAGGCGGCGCTGGCGACCTATCTTTCGACCGAAGAGGCGCGCAAGACGGTGCAGATGAGCCTGATCGCGTCGGTGGCCAACACCTACCTCAGCCTGCTCGCCGATGACGAGCTATTGCGCGTCACCCAGCAGGCGCTGCAAACACGCGAAGAGTCCCAGAAACTGACCAAGCTGAAGTTCGACAATGGCGTGAGTTCCGAGCTGGATTACCGCCTGACCGAATCGCTGTTCGAAGGCGCCCGCGTGACCCTCGCCCAACTGACACGCCAACGCGCGCTGGACGAAAACGCACTGGTGCTGTTGCTGGGGCAAAGCCTGCCCACCGACCTGCCCACGGGCCTATCGATTACCGATCAACAACTGGTGGCCGATCTGCCTGCAGGGGTGCCTTCGGAAACACTGATCCGCCGGCCGGATGTGCGCCAGGCCGAACAGCAGTTGATCGCCAGCAACGCCAGCATCGGTGCTGCCCGCGCGGCCTTCTTTCCACGCATCACGCTCACCGGCAGCGCCGGCACGGCCAGCTCCGAGCTGTCGGGCCTGTTCAAGAGCGGCTCGTTGGCCTGGAGCTTCAATCCGCAGATCGTCTTGCCGATCTTCGATGCCGGCCGAAACAGCGCCAACCTGGAAGTCGCGAAGGTGAGCTACCAGATTGCTCAGGCGCAATACGAGAAGACGCTGCAAACCGCGTTCCGTGAGGTCGCCGATGCACTGGCCGGCCGGGCCACGCTGGGTGAGCAACTCCGCGCACAACAGGCGCAGGCCCATGCAGAAGAGGTGCGCTTCTCGCTGGCCGATCTGCGTTATCGCAATGGCGCGGCCAGCTACCTGGACGTGCTCGATGCGCAGCGCTCGCTGTTCACCGCGCAGCAGGCC
>CAHJWV010000172.1 GCA_903643055.1 Burkholderiales bacterium
TTCTTCAGCGATGAGGCCAATGACGAATGGAACGCTGGCATCGACTATTTGGTTCGTCTGGCAAGGCATGTCATTGCCGACAAAGCCCCTTTGGAAACCTGGTTGGACGAGGTGCTCGCTCGCCTCCAAGTGAATCACATGATGCAAGCAGATGATCCCTTCGATGACCTCTTCAACGAGCATGAGGAAAGCCGGCGCGGGCCCCAAATCTCTCGGGAGTTAGTCGACCCGAGCCAGCCCCTGAATCTCGAAAACACCGCCTTGTCGATTCAGCGCCTGCTGAATTGCGCTCGCTTGGAAAGGAACCCGTTTATTTCAGGGTGAGAAAGAAACGAAAGCCGGAACACCTGACGGCGATTCGCCGCTCATCCTTGATCAAGGCTGACTCGCGGAAGCAAAACGAAAAGCCGACAGTTCCTACAAAAATCGACTGCGTGTTTCGTTGGTCACCGCCCGCAACGCGCCCTCGCACGAGCGTGCACTGAACACGCTTAAGCGCTGGGGGGTGATGCCGAACGATGCCTTCTTCCTTGGAGGCATCGAAAAGAGGCAAGTGCTTGAAGTATTGAAACCCCATATCTTCTTTGATGATCAATCCGGCCATCTTGCCGGAGCGGCAACCGTCGTGCCTTCGGTCCATATCCCGTTCGGAATCACCAACGCAGCGCCTATCAAATGAGGTCATCCATCGAGGAGCGCGCGGCCGGCAGCCTGTCAATGCCACTTGTTTCAAATTTCCAGCGTCACCATTTCAACTTCTGCCCGGCATGAAAAGACTTGCCTGCATTGCCCTCGCCGTTCTATTCATAGCTAAGCCATCGATGGCACTTGACGCTGACATGGGATTTCAGTCAGACCCATGCTTCCATCCAATTTCCGGAGAATTGAGGCTGCTAGAGGAACTTAGGCTTTCCTTCGGAGACGACGCCTGCATGAAAAGGCCGCTGGCGATTCGGATCTAAAAGCAGAGTGCTTAGCGAAGGAATGGAAGCGCTTAGATGTTCTTCTGAATACCAGCTATCAAGAAGCGTTGAAGCGTCTTTCCACGAAACGTGCCAAAACGCTAAGAGAAAGCCAACGTGCCTGGCTCGCATTGCGTGGTCCGCATTGCATTCTCGAAGTCTCAGGGAACAGCGGCACACAGGAAACCTGGGATCGAGCGTACTGCGAACACCAGGTGTTGGCGCACCGCATTTGCTATTTGCAGAAGCTTGATGAATGAATCCAGGTGAGGCGGCTTTGCAACGAAAAGACGCACACCCGGAGTCCACTTGGCCCGCCTTCAGCCACTCTCAGCACCGACAATCAAAAAACATGTGGCGAATCTACGCAATCCTTATCGTTGCCTGGCTGGCGTTGGCGCCGCCCTTCTTCACTGATGGCGCTTGCTCTGCACAGTTCGATGCCGAATCGTCTCGGCTGGAGGCAGACGCTGCAATGCTGCGAACGGCCGGCTCGGCGATGAAGTACTGGAAAGGGCGTACGGTACCTGCGACGCAGATTTCCGTCGAACAGTGTCGCCAGGCCAAGCCACGCTTTCTCTCTCAGTGCGGTGTCGGGCCTTTGGTATACGCCAGGGTGCCAATTCAAAACAGCGTGTGCCGCTTCTATCGCGACAGCGACATCCGGATCCAGCTTCAGTACGACGGGCTCGGCCGCCTGGCTCGCATCGCGAGCGACATGAACCCCTATCGCTCGCTTCCGGTGCCATTCACTGCGTTCGCTTTGCATTGGGCTCGCTGAACCCACCCAGCGCGCGCTCTGATCTGGGCGCTTGGAGCTAACGCCTCGAATGAGAGGCGTGATTCGCCTTGCTTGGTCAAGCCCTTCGGTCAGCGGCCTGGTTGCAGTGCTCAGTGCTGAGTCACAACAATGGGCTCGCCTTTGGTGATGATCATCGTGTGCTCGTATTGCGCCGACAGGTTGCCGTGCGCGCCCACCAGGGTCCAGCCATCGGAGGTTTCGGTCACCACGCGGCTCTTGGTTGACAAGAATGGCTCGATGGTGATCACCATGCCTTCTTTCAAGACGCGCCGGTCCGACGGGTCGAAGTACCCGGCAATGTGTTCGGGGGCTTCGTGAAGTGCACGCCCCACGCCGTGGCTGCCGAGGTTCTCAATGATCTTGAAGCCGTAGGTCTTTGCCGTTCGCTCGATCGCGGCACCGATGCCATTGATCGGCTGGCCGGCGCGGGCCTGTTTCATGGCTTGCGCGAGGGCGGTGCGCGTGGCATGGCACAGGCGCGTCTTCTGGGGGTTGGTCGGTGGCACGACCCTCGTTCCTCCGGTATCGGCGAAGTAGCCGTCCAGCTCGGCCGAGACGTCGACGTTCAATACGTCGCCCGGCCGGATCACGCGATCACCGGGAATGCCGTGAGCCGCTTCTTCGTTGATGCTGATGCAGGTCGCACCCGGAAAGTCATAGGTGAGCTTCGGCGCAGATTGGGCACCGTGCTGCGCCAGCAAGCGCGCCCCCAATGAATCCAGCTCGCGCGTGGTCATGCCGGGTTCGGCGGCATCGAGCATTTCCTGCAGCACGTACGACACGATCTTGCCGATGCGTTTGAGGGCAGCGACATCCTGTTCGGTTTCGATGGTCATGAGATCTCCTGTCTGATGCAGCAAGGCTACCCGAAAGCCGTCGCCGAAGAGAGGCGTCTGCCGAGCCGGATCGGCCGCAAGCTTCGGTCAAGCCCAAGCCATGCCGGTCAGGGTCAGCCGCGCGCCTTGGCGCGAACCCAGCCGGCAGCCATCTCGGCCATCATCAAGGTCGGGCTGTTGGTGTTGCCGCTGACGATGGTCGGCATCGCGCCGGCGTCCACTACG
>CAHJWV010000173.1 GCA_903643055.1 Burkholderiales bacterium
GCGCGGTGCGCGACTCGCCGCCAGCTTTGGAGTAAGTCACGTTCAAGTCGATCGTTCCGAAGATCTGGACATTGGATTGCGCAAAGGCGCTGGAGGTGCCGGTCATCGACAAGATCCCGGCGATGGCCAAAGCCAGCGGGGCTGCGATGCGAACAGTGTGAAATGAACTTTTCAAGGTGGCTCCGGTGATGACGTGAAGAGATCGTAGGGAGCGGATTGTTCTGGCTACAAATACATCTTTAAAGCTTCAATATATATTTTTTTGGTATGACCACCCCCTGACGCCCGGTGGACAGGCGCGAAAACAGTGAGATCGGACCCACCATGACAGGGGTTAATCCCAAGGGTTTTGTCACACGTTGACGCCTTATTGCGACAGCTTGGTGCCTCCGAAGGCGTCCGCAATCAAAGAACGAAGCCATCGATTACCAACATCGTCGTTGGCACGCCGGTGCCAGAAAGTGCAAGTGCGCAAAACAGGCAAACGCAATGGCGGCTTGGCGCAGACCAGGCCCAAGGGCTCGGCGAATTGCGGCACCAGGCGGTCGGGCACCGTGACGACGCAATCCGACGCCGCGACGATGAACGGCGCTGTCAAGAAACTGGCCACCTGATCGTGCCCAGCTCGCAACACGCCGGCCTTTTCCATTCGCCGCTGGATTTCCGCGTAGGGGCCGACCGCATCGGCTACAAAAAGATGCCTGGCTGCACGAAATTCAGCTAACGACGTCGGCGGGCGGCGTGCAAAGGGGTGCGACGCGCGAAACAGGCTCACGCACTGCTGGCGAAACAGCAACTGGCGGAACAGACCCTCGGGCATGTCTTCAAACGGCGCCACCGCCAGATCGATGCTGCCGTCGTGCAAGGCTTCGCGCAGTGCCGCGCCGTTGGAGCGCACTGCACTCAAGCGAACACCCGGTGCGATCTCGGCGCAGAGCGCGATCAAGCTCGGCATGAAGTGGACTTCGCCGACATCGGTCATCGCAACGCTGAAGTGCCGATCGCTGGTCGCGGGATCGAATGCGTCTTGCTGATGAATGCTGTTCTGGATCAGCGCCAGCGCCGCAGCGATCGGCTCGGAGAGCTGCAACGCCAGACGCGTGGGCTGCATCGAATGCCCCGCGCGCACGAACAGCTCGTCGTCAAAGGTTGCGCGCAGCCGCGTCAGCGCATTGCTCGCTGCTGGTTGTGACAGGCCGAGATTGCGCGCCGCCTGCGAGATCTGCCGCGTCGACATCACCTCCCGGAACACGACCAGCAAGTTGAGATCGAGATCTCGCAGCGTCTTCATCGGCAGGCCACCTCTATTCATAATGTGAATGGCGTGTATTTTGGCCTGCCGCTTGTCTTGATAGATCATTCCGCCAAGAATTGATTCCTTCCCCTTCCAGGATCAAGGAGCCCGCCATGGAAAGCCCTCCCTCGCACGGCCTGCGCTACCTGACCGGTTTTGCCAATGAATGGGCGACCGAGGCCTTGCCCAGCGCACTGCCCGCCTCGCAAAACTCGCCGCAGCAATGCGCCTATGGCCTCTATGCCGAGCAGATCTCCGGCACCGCCTTCACGGCACCACGGCATCGCAACCGCCGCTCCTGGCTTTACCGCATTCGCCCGGCGGCTGCGCACCGGCCGTTCGAGCGCATCGACAACGGTCGCTTCACCAACGACTACGGCACCCAGCCCACCACGCCCAACCAGCTGCGCTGGGACCCGATGCCGCTGCCCGCCGCCGATGCACCGACCGACTTCATCGATGGCCTGTTCAGCATGGCCGGCAATGGCGACCCGCTCGCGCAGTCGGGCGCCGGCATTCACATGTATGCCGCCAACCGCTCGATGACGCGCTTCTTCTGCAATGCCGATGGCGAGCTGCTGATCGTTCCGCAGCAAGGCCGGCTGCGCTTGGCTACCGAGTTAGGTTTGTTGGATGTAGAGCCGCAGGAGTTCGCCGTTATTCCGCGCGGCATTCGTTTTCGGGTTGAACTGCTGGACGGAGCCGCACGCGGCTACATCTGCGAGAACTTCGGTGCGCCCTTCCAGCTGCCCGACCTCGGTGTGATCGGCTCCAACGGCCTGGCCAACCCGCGCGACTTTCAAACGCCTGAAGCCTGGTTCGAAGACATCGACGGCGAGTTCGATCTGGTCACCAAATTCGGTGGCAACCTGTGGCGCGCCAAACTCGACCATTCCCCGTTGGACGTTGTGGCTTGGCACGGCAACTACGCGCCCTACAAATATGACCTGCGCCGCTTCAACACCATCGGTTCGATCAGCCACGACCACCCGGACCCGTCCATCTTCCTGGTATTGCAATCACCGTCCGACACACCCGGCGTCGACACCATCGATTTCGTCGTCTTCCCGCCGCGCTGGCTGGTCGCCGAAAACACCTTCCGCCCGCCTTGGTTCCATCGCAACGTCGCCAGCGAATTCATGGGCCTGATCCACGGCCATTACGACGCCAAGGCCGAAGGCTTCGCGCCGGGCGGCGCGAGCCTGCACAACTGCATGAGCGGCCACGGCCCGGACGCCGCCACCGTTCGCAAGGCCAGCGCCGAAGACACACTGCAGCCGCGCAAGGTCGACGCGACGATGGCCTTCATGTTCGAGACCCGCCACGTGATCCGCCCAACGCCCGCCGCCCTCGCCGCCTCTCAGCTGCAAGCGAACTACTACCAGTGCTGGCTGGACGTCGAGAAACAATTCCATCCGGAGCACCCATGACCTCGCAGATCAACGCACCACACCACGCCACGCTCAATGAAACCCACGACGCCTCGCTGACCAGCTGGCTCGCGTCGGCCAACAAGCCCGACCATCCGTTCCCGATCCAGAATCTGCCGTTTGGCCGCTTCCGGCTCGCGGCCAGCAGCTCGCCCTGGCGCATCGGCGTGGCCATTGGCGATGACATCCTGGACTTGCGCGCCAGTGGCTTGATCGCCACCGACGACATCAATGTGTTGATGGCTTACCCGCAGCCTGAGCGTGCTGCCTTGCGCCGGGCGATCTCGCGCCTGCTGCGCACCGACAGCCCGCAACGCGACCAGGCTTCGCTGCTGGTACGCCAGGCCGATGCCGAAC
>CAHJWV010000174.1 GCA_903643055.1 Burkholderiales bacterium
TTCAGCTCTCGTCGCTGCTGGGCTTCGAGGGACAGTGTAGCGGTCGGGCGAGCGATCAGACGACCCAAACCAATCGGCTCGCACGTCTCATCGCAAAACCCATACTCACCGGCCTCAATCCGGCCCAGCGACTGAGAAATCTTCTTCAGCAACTTGCGTTCGCGATCACGGGTGCGCAACTCCAGCGCATGCTCTTCTTCGATCGTTGCGCGGTCCGCAGGGTCCGGCACGATCGAAGTATCTTCACGCAGATGCTCAGTGGTCTCCCCAGCATTGCTCAGCAGATCGTCCTTCAGAAGCTGAAGCTTGAAGCGGAAGAACTCTAGCTGCTTCTCGTTCATGTATTCCGAGTCGGGCATGGCCAGGACTTCGGCTTCAGTCAAATCACGGCCAGCCTTGGATTTCCAGGCGTTGGCCAGCTTGGGATCGGCCTTGGTTGCCGATTTGGTGATGTCTATCAGGAGCGAGTTCATCTGGCGGGTCGGAGGACGGGGAGGCGCGAATCTATCTGCAAATCTGGAAGTAGCCGGCGGAATCGGCGCCGGGGACGATGCTGCAGCGGAGGCTCGGGCTGCAGCGGAAAGCTTGGGTTGAACCACCTTGGCAGGCTTGGCTGCAACCTGTTCGGGTACAGGAGCAACGGAAGTCGCCTTGGGCGCTGGCGCCGATTCAGTTGAATCAGAAGGCGCAGCCGCCTTGGAGGAAGTTTTTGCGGGAGCTGATTTCACGGGAATGACCTTCGCTACCGGCTTGGGGTTAGGAGGAGGGGAAGAACTTGAGGCAGAACTCTTGTCAGCGGCTTTAACGGCTGATTTGGCGAGAGGTTTGGCAGGCGGATCCGACGGCGAAGATGGCTTCTTGGCGACTTTGACAGCGGGCTTGCTTGCCGTCACTGCCTTCTTCGCCGCAGGCGGGGTGGGAGTAGGTCGCTTGGCCGGGGTCTTGCTCACTGAAGTCTCCTCGCAACGGCGGTTATACCCGCTCTGTGAGGCACCGGAGTGCCCCGCAGCCGACATTGGGCGCCGCGGATTGTAGCCACGTTGCCCGCCCGCCGCAGGTCAGTGTCATACCAGGCATTGCTCCAGCCCATGCAGGAACACATCGCGCGGCAAATCCAGGCCGATGAACACCATCTTGCTGGTCTTCTTTTCGCCTTTGGCCCAAGCCGGCCCCAGGTCGCTGCCCATCAACTGGTGCACGCCCTGGAAGATGACCTTCTTGTCTGAGCCCTTCATGTTCAGCACGCCTTTGTAGCGCAGCATCTTAGGCCCGTAGACCTGAACGATGGCGGCTAAAAAATCTTCGAGCTTGGCCGGGCTGAACGCCTTGTCAGAGCGGAACACGAAAGACTTGACGTCGTCATCGTGAACATGGTGATGCGGATGATCGCAATGCTCACCGTGTTCATGATCGTGATCATGGTGGTGGTGGTCGGGCTCGTCGGCTTTCAGGAAATCGGGATCGATGTCGAGCTTGGCGTTCAGATTGAAGCCGCGCAGATCAAACACCTCCGAGATCGGCACCCCGCCGAAATGCACCCGGCGCTGTGGCGCACGCGGATTCATGTGCTTGATGCGGTGCGAAAGCTCGTTCACCGAAGCCTCATCCACCAGATCGCTCTTGCTGATGAAGATCTGATCCGCAAACCCGATCTGGCGCCTTGCCTCCTGGCGAGTGTCCAGTTGCGACTGCGCATGCTTGGCATCGACCAGCGTCAGGATCGAATCGAGCAGGTAGTTCTCGGCGATCTCATCGTCCATGAAGAAGGTTTGCGCCACTGGGCCAGGGTCAGCCAGGCCGGTGGTCTCGATCACGACGCGGTCGAAGCTGAGCTCGCCCTTGCGGCGCTTTTCGGCCAGATCGTTCAGCGTGCTGCGCAGGTCTTCGCGGATCGTGCAGCAAACACAGCCGTTATTGAGCTGGATGATCTGCTCATTGCTGTCCTGCACGAGGATCTCGTTGTCGATGTTTTCATCGCCGAATTCGTTCTCGATGACGGCAATCTTCTGACCATGGGCTTCCGTGAGCACGCGTTTGAGCAAAGTGGTTTTGCCCGAGCCCAGAAAGCCGGTGAGGATGGTGGCAGGAATGAGACTCATGAGATACCTGTCTGCAAAAGACCTGAAGATGAGAGAGTGCGCCAGTTGAGGCCGAATGACTTTTGTTCAAGGTAGCATGGCTGTCAAGCTTGAATGCAACCGTGCTTCGAGTAAGCTTTTGGCTTCCCAACTCCCTGCTGCGGCCCGATGGCTGAACCTCACCCGAGCCGACACTCCAAAGGCGCCGACAGACATTCGCCACACGCCGACAAGCGCAGCCTGTTCGAAAGGCTGGTCGAATTCGTTTCACCCGGTCCCGACTCGAAGGATGAATTGATCGAGGCGCTGGCCGATGCGGAACAACGCGAGCTGATTCCTCCCGAGTCGCGAATGATGCTGGAAGGCGTCATCCGCATGGCCGACCTGACCGCCGGTGATGCGATGGTGGCCGCGCCACGCATGGACGTGCTCGACATTGATTCCCCTTACGACGAATTGCTCTGGGTGGTGATCGACACCGGCCACTCCCGCTTTCCCGTCTACGAAGGCCAGCGCGACAACATCATCGGCACCCTGATGGCCAAGGATCTGTTGAAGCTGCAGCGCGCACCGGAGTTGAACCTGCGCACGCTGCTGCGCCCGGCCGTCTTCGTGCCTGAATCCAAGGGCCTGAACGAGTTGCTGCGCGACTTCCGGGCCAATCGCAACCATCTGGCGATGGTGATCGACGAATTCGGCAACACCGCCGGGCTGATCACCATCGAAGATGTGCTGGAAGAAATCGTCGGCGAGATCGAAGACGAGTTCGATGAGAAAGACGGCGAGACCGGCATTTACACCCTGGCCGACGGCAGCCACCGCGTCGCAGGCGACACCGACATCTCGGCAGTCAACGAATCTTTCGTGGTCAGCCTGCCGGTGGACGAGTTCGACACCATCGGCGGCCTGGTGGCGCAGGCGCTCGGCCGCGTGCCACGCCGCGGCGAGGCCGTGCCGGTCGGCAGCCTGATCTTCACCGTGATGCTGACCCGTGGCGGCGCCGTGCGCTGGTTCAAGGTCACGCGGGCGCCCGAAGTGGCGGTGGGCACCGATGGAGCCTGAACGCCACAGCACCTTCAGCGACGCCTCTCGCTCGCCACGCCGTGGCCAACCACGCCACTCAAGCCGCACCGACAAATTGGTTGTCTGGATGGACGCGCTGCTGGCGCTGCTCCTTGGTGCGGCCCACAGCCTGCCGAGTGCCCATCCGCAAATCTGGTGGCTGCAGATCCTTTGTGCGGGCGGCCTGGCCTGGCAGGTCAGCCGTGCGTCGGCAAAGCGCGCGTCGCTGATCGGCCTGCTCTTCGGCACCGCTTGGTTGTCGGCCGGTACTTGGTGGCTTTACATCAGCATGCATTTGTATGGCAGCCTGTCGGCCGTGCTGGCGGCTGCGGCCGTGCTGTCGCTGAGCCTCTTGCTGTCGCTGTACCTCGCGGCCGCAATGGCGCTGTTTACATGGCTGCGCCGCCATCGGCCACTTGTCGATTCACTGCTGTTCGCGGCCTGCTGGATGCTGGCCGAGTTGGCGCGCGGGGTGATCTTCACCGGTTTTCCCTGGGCAGCTTCGGGTTATGCGCACGTCGACAGCCCATTGGCGAACCTCGCGCCATGGGCCGGGGTCTATGGCATCGGCTTCGTCGCGGCCGGGCTCGGCGCCGGCTTGGTGCTGGGCTTGCGTGACTCCTCGCAGCGCAGCGCCGATGTGGTCCTCGGGCTCGGTGTCAGCGGCACCGTGCTGGTCACGCTCGCGTTCGTCAAGCCGGTGACCTTCACCGAACCCACCGGCACCCTGAGCCTGACGCTGCTGCAGTCCAACGTGCCGCAGGACCAGAAGTTCGCCGAAGCCTATCTGCCACAGTCATTGGAATGGGCGCAGAACCAGCTGCTGGGCGCGCGCGGCGAATTGGTGCTGGCGCCCGAAACCATCGTGCCGCTCTTGCCCGATCAACTGCCCGACAACTACTGGAAGCCCTTGCTGCTGCGCTATCAGCGTGGCACGCAGGCGGCGCTGTTCGGGCGGCCGCTGGGCAGCTATGAGGCCGGCTACACCAACTCGGCCGTGGGCATCTCGCGCGAGACGATTCGCCAGCCCGACGGCTTTTATCGCTACGACAAGCACCACCTCGTGCCTTTCGGTGAGTTCATCCCGACCGGGTTTCGCTGGTTCACTAACCTGATGAACATCCCGCTCGGTGACTTCAACCGTGGGCCCCGGGTGGCGCCGTCGTTCCCGTTCAAGACCGAACGCATCGCACCGAACATCTGCTACGAAGACTTGTTCGGGGAAGACCTCGCCGCGCGCTTCAGCGACCCGAACGTTGCGCCGACGATGTTCGCCAACATCAGCAACATCGGCTGGTTCGGCGACACCATCGCGGTTCAGCAGCACCTGATCATCTCGCGCATGCGATCGATCGAGTTCCAGCGGCCGATGCTGCGCGCCACCAACACCGGTGCGACCGTCGTCATCGACCACCACGGCGTTGTCACTGCATCGCTCAAGCCTTATACCCAAGGCGTGCTCGAAGCGCAGGCGCAAGGCCGGCAGGGCCTAACGCCTTATGCGTGGTGGGCCAGCCGCTACTACCTTTGGCCGCTCGTCGCCATCGCCGCGCTGCTGATGCTGCTGTCGACCCCGATGAAACGTCGCCCGCGCCGCTGACACCTGGATCGCGCACCGCCTGGGCGCAGGCGGTGCGCCCAGGCGGTGTCGTGTCGGCACACGATTGCGATAGATATCACGGTGCGGCGCAGGCCGGCCTCTAAAATCACGCGTTTTCGCTGCCTGCCATCACCATGCTGACCTTCCAGCAAATCATCCTGCGCCTGCAAGACTACTGGGACCGCCAGGGCTGCGCGCTGCTGCAACCCTATGACATGGAAGTCGGCGCCGGTACCAGCCACACCGCCACCTTCCTGCGCGCGCTCGGCCCCGAGCCCTGGAAGGCGGCCTACGTGCAGCCCAGCCGCCGCCCGAAGGACGGTCGCTACGGCCAGAACCCGAACCGCCTGCAGCACTACTACCAATACCAGGTCGTGCTCAAGCCCGCGCCGGCCAACATCCTCGAGCTCTACCTCGGCTCATTGGAAACGCTGGGCTTCGACCTCAAGGTCAATGACGTGCGCTTTGTCGAAGACGACTGGGAGAACCCGACGCTGGGCGCGTGGGGCCTCGGCTGGGAGGTGTGGCTGAACGGCATGGAAGTGACACAGTTCACCTACTTCCAGCAAGTCGGCGGCATTGAGTGCAAGCCCATCACCGGCGAGATCACCTACGGCCTGGAACGGCTGGCGATGTACCTGCAGGGCGTGGACAGCGTCTACGACCTGAAGTGGACCGACACGCTGAGCTACGGCGACGTGTACCACCAGAACGAAGTCGAACAAAGCACCTACAACTTCGAGCACAGCGACGTCGACTTCCTGTTGCCGGCATTCGCCGCGCACGAAAAGCAGGCCAAGTACCTGGTGGCGCAGCAACTTGCGCTGCCCGCCTACGAGCAAGTGCTGAAAGCCGCGCACAGCTTCAATCTGCTCGATGCCCGCGGCGCGATCAGCGTGACCGAGCGCGCGGCCTACATCGGCCGCATTCGCAACCTCGCCCGCAGCGTGGCCCAAAGCTACCTCGACAGCCGAGCGCGTCTTGGCTTTCCGATGGCGCCCAAGGCCTGGGCCGACGAAGTCGTCGCGCAACTCAACAAGAAGGCGGCCTGACGCCATGAGCATCAAGAATCTGCTGGTCGAACTGTTCGTTGAAGAGCTGCCACCGAAGGCGCTGAAGAAACTCGGCGAATCGTTTGCCGCCACGCTAAGCGCCAGCCTGAAAGCACAAGGCCTGGCCACCGACCATTCGGCCGTCACGCCGTTTGCATCACCTCGCCGTCTGGCCGCGCACATCAGCGCCGTTCGCCAACAAGCCGAAGACAAGGCGGTGTCACAAAAGCTGATGCCAGCGAGCGTCGGCCTGAGCGCCGATGGCCAGCCCACACCGGCGCTGCTGAAGAAGCTCACCGCGCTGGGCGCCGATGCATCGGTCGTGCCGCAACTCAAGCGCCTGCCCGATGGCAAGGCCGAAGCGCTGTTCTACGACAGCATCGTGCCGGGCGTGCTGCTCGCCGCCGGGCTGCAAAAGGCGCTGGAAGAAGCGCTGGCTGCACTGCCGATTCCGAAGGTCATGCAGTACCAGCTGGCCGACGGCTGGAGCAGCGTGAACTTCGTGCGCCCGGCCCACAAGCTGGTGGCCTTGCATGGCGCCGAGGTGATCCCGATTCAAGTGCTGGGCCTGCAGTCGGGTCGCGAGACCCAGGGCCACCGCTTCGAAGCCAAGATGGACCCGATCGTTCTGCAAGACGCCGATCACTATGCGCGTCAGCTCGAAGAGCAAGGCTCGGTGATCGCCAGTTTCGCAAGCCGCCATGCCGACATCGTTCGCCAGCTCGAACATGCGGCGCATCAAGCCGGGGCGGGCCTGCGGCCGATCGACGACGCCGCGCTGCTGGACGAAGTGACGGCCTTGGTGGAGCGGCCCAACGTGCTGCTGTGCCAGTTCGAGCCCGAGTTTCTCGAAGTGCCACAGGAATGCCTGATCCTGACGATGAAGGCCAACCAGAAGTACTTCCCGCTGCTCGACGAGGCCGGCAAGCTGACAAACCAGTTCCTGATCGTCAGCAACATCCGCCCTGAAGACCCGAGCCGCGTGATCGGTGGCAACGAACGTGTGGTGCGCCCGCGTCTGGCCGATGCGAAGTTCTTCTTCGACCAGGACCGCAAGAAGACGCTTGAGTCGCGAGTGGCTGGGCTCGACAAGGTGGTCTACCACGGCAAGCTCGGCACGCAAGGCGCCCGTGCCGAGCGCGTACGCGCGATCGGCCACGCCATCGTCAACCAGCTTCGCCTGGCCACAGTGCCCTACGGTGTCGACGAGAAGGATCATTTCGATGTGCTCGACAGCAAGGTGCAGGAAGCCGCGCGCCTGGCCAAGACCGATCTTCTGACCGACATGGTCGGCGAGTTCCCTGAGCTGCAGGGCATCATGGGCCGCTACTACGCGCACCACGAAGGCCTGCGCGACGGCGTGGCGATCGCCATCGAAGACCACTACAAGCCACGCTTTGCCGGCGACGCCCTGCCTTCCAACCACACCGGCTTGGTACTGGCGCTGGCCGACAAGCTTGAGACGCTGGTCGGCCTGTTCGGCGTCGGCCAGTTGCCCACCGGCGATAAAGACCCCTTCGCGCTGCGGCGACATGCGCTGGGCGTGGTCCGCATCCTGATCGAGAAGAACATGGCGCTCGATCTGGCCGAGCTGGTGCGCGCCGCCGTGCCGACCTTCGGCGAGCTGATCACCGACCCGAGCGAGCCCTTGCTGGCCTTCGTCTACGACCGCCTGGCCGGCCTGCTGCGTGAACAGGGTTACAGCGTGCAGGAGGTCGACGCCGTGCTGGCGCTGCGCCCCATCCTCGGCGACGTGCCGCCACGCCTCGCGGCCGTGCGCGGCTTCGCGTCGATGGCCCAAGCGCCATCACTGGCGGCCGCCAACAAGCGCGTCGGCAACATCCTGAAGAAGGTCGAAGGAAGCGTCGCGGCCACCGTGGATACGGTCTTGCTGCAAGACGCCGCCGAGGTGGCGCTGCACGATGCACTCGCGAAGGTTTCCCTGCAGGCGAACGCGGCTTTCGACCGCGCCGACTACACCGCTTCGCTGCAGACACTGGCGGCCCTGAAGGAGCCGGTCGATGCGTTCTTCGACCAGGTGATGGTCAACGCCGACGAGCCTGCGTTGCGCGCCAACCGGCTCGGCCTGCTGGCGAGCTTGCACGCCGCGATGAACCGCATCGCCGACCTGTCCAAGCTCGCGGCATGACGTTCTTCACCTCTGGTCACTGCTGCACTTCGAAGCCACGCCGGGAGTCCTCTCCATGAACCTCATCATCCTCGACCGCGACGGCACCATCAACGAGGAGTGCGATGACTATGTCAAATCGCCGGAGGAATGGGTGCCGTTGCCGGGCTCGCTCGAAGCGATTGCACGACTGAACCATGCCGGCTGGCACACGGTGATCGCCACCAACCAGTCGGGGCTCGGTCGCGGGCTGTTCGACATGGCCACGCTGAACGCGATGCACCTGAAGATGAACGGCCTGCTGGCCAAGCTCGGCGGGCGCATCGACGCGGTGTTCTTCTGCCCGCACACGCCCGATGAAAATTGCGAGTGCCGCAAGCCGCTGCCAGGCTTGGTCAAGCAGATCGGCGAACGCTACGGCGTCGACCTGAACACCGTGCCGATCGTCGGCGACTCCCTGCGTGACCTGCAGGCGGGCGCGGCTGTCGGTTGCCCGACGCACCTGGTGCGCACCGGCAAGGGCCGCGATACCGAGGCCAGCCAATCGCAACTCCGCGTGCCCAACACGCAGGTCCATGACGACCTGACGGCGTTTGCCGAATACATGATTCAAAAGGAGCGCACCGCACGCGGCGCGAAGGGCATGACAGATTCCGGATTCGGCAGGTTGGATTGATGCGCAACGTTTTCTACGGGCTGCGCTCGTTCCTGTTCGTGCTGTGGATGGTCGTGACGGTGATCCCGTGGGGAACCGGCATCGTGATCGGCTCGATCTTCTTTCGCGGTGAGGCGCTGTACTGGGGTTGTGCCAACTGGCTTCGCCTGGCGATCTGGGGTTGCCGGGTCATCTGCGGCGTGCAGGCCCGCGTGACCGGCGCCGAGAACCTGCCCGATGGCCCGGTCATCTTGCTTTCCAAGCACCAATCGACCTGGGAGACCTTCGCCTTTCCGACCTTGATGCCTCGCCCTTTGGCATATGTGTTCAAGCGCGAGCTGCTCTACGTACCGTTCTTCGGCTGGGCCATGGGCCGCATCGACATGATCCACATCGATCGCAGCAAGCGCACCGAAGCCTGGAACAAGGTCGCCTCGCAAGGGGCGCGCGTGATGAAAAACGGCTGCTGGGTGATCATGTTCCCGGAAGGCACGCGTTCGGCGCGCGGCCAGAAAGGCGTGTACAAATCGGGCGGCACGCGGCTCGCGGTGGCCACCGGCCAACCGGTGCTGCCGATCGCGGTGACCTCGGCCGTGTGCTGGCCCCGCAAGTCTTTCATGATCCGGCCGGGCATCATCGATGTGTCGATCGGCAAACCAATTCCATCGGTCGGCCGCGAGCCCGATGAGTTGATGCGCGAGGTCGAAAACTGGATCGAGAGCGAGGTGCGACGGCTCGACCCCGAGGCCTATCGAGTGCCAGCCCAATCCTAGAAGACAGGCCATGCGTCTTCGTGCTCCGGCGGCCGTCCACCCCCAGCGCTCGCTGTTCGACGAGCCGGTGCCGGCCACGCAGGCGCCTTCGCTAACTCCTTCGCTAACTCCTTCGTCAGCGCCTTCGTCAGGGCCTTCGTTGACGCCCCCGCTCACCCTGCCGCCCTCGCCGGCTTCCACCGCGCCGCGCCCCGTGCCTTCGACCAGCTCCGGTCTGACGGCCTCCACCGTGGCGGTGGCTTCCGCGCCCTTGCCCCTCCCCGCCGTCTTCCGCCACCCGCAGGCCCAGCGCGAGATCCAGCTGAACGGCCAGTGCGTCGCGTACGCGCTGCGCCGCGCGCGCAGGCGCAGCATCGGCTTCGTCGTCGGCATCGAAGGGCTCAGCGTGTCCGCGCCGCGGTGGGTCGGTATCGGCGAGATCGAATCGGCGCTGCAAGAGAAGGCCGGCTGGATCATCCGCAAGCTCGGTGAGCAGCATGAGCGCCACCAGCGGCTGCAGGCTGCGAAGATCGAATGGCGTGACGGCACGCAGATTCCTTACCTCGGCGAAATCCTCGTCATCAGGCTCGGCGCCGTTGCCACCGCAGCCACCGGCACAGGGCGCTCGGGCCCCAAGGCCACACTGATCACGCCAATCACGCTGAACACGCGGGCCGATGCGCAGCCCGGCGAGCCGCGCCACAGCCTGCACATCCCTCTGCCACCTGACGCCACGGCCGAGCACATCCGCGCCGCCGTGCAAGCCTGGCTGCAAGTGCAGGCACGGCGCATCTTCGAAGCGCGCTGCCGGCATTTCGCGCCGCTGCTGGGCGTGGCTTACACGCGGCTCAGCCTGTCATCGGCGCAAACGCGCTGGGGCAGCGCGAGCGCCACGGGCCGCATTCGCCTCAATTGGCGCTTGATCCACCTGGCCCTGCCCAGCATCGACTATGTCGTCGCACATGAGCTGTCGCATCTGCGCGAGATGAACCACAGCCCGCGCTTCTGGGAAATCGTGCGTTCGGTAATGCCCGACTACGAGCTGGTGCGCGGCGCGCTGAAAGACGACGTGCTGCCGGTGTTCGATTGAGCGAGGCACGCTCGCATCGGTCACGACATCCCGCTTTTGCGCGGATCTTGCCGGGCCGCCCGTGGCGTGCCGCTGAAGTGGCGCGACCACGCGCGCCGCAGCTGAAGGTCTGACGCAAAGCCGGCGCGGTCGGCCGCCTGCGTGACGCTCGCGCCGCGTACCAGCGCTTGGCGGGCACGCTCCAGCCGAATCTTCTCGACGTACACCATCGGTGACACCAGCGCGTGGTCGGCAAACAGCCGCTGCAGATGGCGAACCGTCACGTGAGCGGCATCGGCCAGGCCGTCCAGCGTCCAGCGCTCGTTCGGGCGTTCACAAACGGCGTCTTGCGCACGGTGCAAGGCCGGGTGCAGATGATGACGGTGCGCCAGCATCGGCGACAGCTCCGGATCGTTCGGGCTGCGGCGCAGGTACACGACCATGTTCTTCGCGACCATTGCCGCCACCTCATCACCGCATTCCCCGGCGATCAGGTGCAGCGCAAGGTCAATGCCCGCCGTCACGCCGGCGCTCGAAGCCAGCGCGCCATCGAGCACGAACACCCGGTTGTCGATGACCTGCGCATCGGGCGCAAGATCACGCAGGCGGTCGAGGTGTTCATGGTGCGTGGTGCAGCGCCGCGTGCCGATCAAACCGGCCTGCGCGGCCAGCAAGCTGCCGCTGCAGATGCAGACCAGGCGGTGCCCGGCACCGCCCTGCAGCCAGGGCCTCGCCTGCTCGCTCAGCCAGCGCAGCGTCGCCCGCATCGTGGCGTCGGGCGGCACCAGCAAGGCCGCGCTCGGCCGACCCACCAGCACCAGCCAGGTGGGCCGCTCCAGTTGCGTCGGCAAAGGCTCGAGCCCCGTCAGCATCAGGCCGACCGACGACACCGTGCTCACCTGCGGGCCCACGTAGCGCAGACGAAAACGTGGCTCTGCGCCGGCCTGAATCAACTGCTGGTTCGCCATGCGAAAGGCCTCGGCCGGCCCCGCCACATCCAGCAGCAGCGCCTGCGGCACCGTCACCGTCAGCACATCGATCAGGCCCGCACTGCCCGCTTCAGCCATGCAGGCGCTCCACGGCCTGTGACACGGTGCAGATCGTGGCAAAACGCTGGCTCAACACCGCGGTCGTGCGGGCCACGATGTCGGCGCGGCTCAGCAGCGTGCCATCCAGATGCCGCATGTCGAAGGTCATCGTCGCCTCGGCCACGTAATCGACCTCATAGCCTTCATCGCTCGCATGCCGCGTCGTCGTCTCGCAGCATTGCTCGGTCCGGATGCCTGCGATGATCAAGCGGCCGATGCCGTTCTGCCGCAGCCAGACCGGCAAGCCGGTGCCGACCAGTGCGCTGTGGCGCTGCTTGATGAACTCGGCCGCAGGCGGGTAAGGCGCTAGGCCATCGAGCGGGCGAACATGGCCTGAAGAACGATGGAAAGGGCTGGGACCGCCGCCTTCTACCTCGTCATCGGCATGCAAGATGCGCACGATCGGCACCAGCCTATTTACACAAGCTTCGATCAGCGCATTGGTCTTCGACAAAAACGGCACCAGCGGCGCTTGCTGCCACTCCGGCCGATGGCGGAATGACTCCTGCACATCGATCAGCAGCAAGGCGGTGGGCAACGGGCGATGGGTCGCGCTCATGCCGACGCTCCTTGAGCACCGGCCCGCACACGCGCGACGAGCGCCTCGTGCGCAGCGAGATCCACGCGCCGGTGCTTCGGCGTCGTCGAGGCCAGATAAGCGCCGAGAAAATGCCGGCCCTTCCAATCACGGGCCGGCCGCACCGGCCGCGGGCTGAAGCCGCCTGCGCAGTTCGGGCAGATGTTCGACAGCAAACCATCGGCGCAATCAGCGCAGAAAGTGCATTCGAAGCTGCAGATGCGGGCGTTCGCGGCGGCAGGCGGCAAAGCCACCTGGCAGTGTTCACAGCTGGGGCGCAGTTCAAGCATGGCGTGCTCTCGTTGAAGGGATGCATGACGATAGGCCGCCGCGCATTTTCTGTCGCCGCACGCAGCGACGAGAAACGATCAATTCCGGACAGGCGCCCGACCCAACCCGACCAAGGCCTGGCAAGCCACCTGGCGGCCCTGCGTGATGACGCGCCGCTTCCAGTCGTCACGGTCGACATAGAACGCATCGCGAATCTGCCGCTTGATCGCCTTCCGCTGCGCGGTGGTCGCCTGCGGGTGCAG
>CAHJWV010000175.1 GCA_903643055.1 Burkholderiales bacterium
AATCCAGTCGGCACCGGCCGCATCGACAGCCCTCACTTCATCGCCCAAACGGCTGAAATCGGCGGCGAGCACCGAGGCGGCAATCTTCACGGAAGTGTCCATCGGCGTGCTCCTTTGCGCCAAAGCGCTGATATCGATGACCGCTTATCTCGGCGGCCCGGCCCGCTCAGCCCGCTCGGCCAATACGCGATGAATGGCTTGTGCCACACCGTCGTGATCGTTCGAAGCCGTCGTCCAGTGGGCTGCCGCGCGCACCGCTTCCGGCGCCTGCCCCATCGCAATCGACAGACCGGCGCGCGCAAACATCGGCAGGTCGTTCGGCATGTCGCCGATCACCGCCACCGCATCGAGCGGCACGCCCATGGCGTGGGCGACCGCTGCGACGCCATCGCCCTTGTTGGCCCGCAGCGCCGTGGCATCGAGGAAGTAAGGCTGCGACAGCGCAACCGTTGCTTCACCGCACGTGGCCGACTGCACCGCGGCTTCGAGCGCTTTCAAGCGCGGTGCGTCGTCGCTGACGCCCACGATCTTGTCGCAGGCATCGCAGAGCGAATCAAGATCGGCCTGCAAGGTCGGCTCGACGCTGGACGACAGCTTCTCGCGCGGTGCATGCGGGTTGCGTTCATCGCGGGCATACCAGCGCCCTTGAGCGAACAGCCAGACGTCGACGCCCGCCTCATCCAGCAACCGCAGGATGCGCCGCGCGGCCTGCGGCGGCAAGCGGGCCGGCTCGTTCAACACCTTACCTTGCGCATCGAACAGCGTGCCGCCGTTGAACGCACCGAACGGGCCTGCGAGGCCGAGCGCATCGGCAATCCAGTGCATGCCGCTCATCGGCCGGGCGCTGATCAGGCTCATCGCAATGCCGGCCTGCGCCAGCTTCGCGGCCGCAGCCATGTTGGCCTCTGACAGCGACTTGTCAGACCGCACCAGCGTGCCGTCGATGTCGCAGACGACCAGCCGAATCTCGGTTGCGCGGCTCAAAGGCCGAGTCCGTGCCAATGGCGGCCGTCGCGCTCGATCAGCGCATCGGCGGCCTTTGGCCCGGCGCTGCCGGCAACATATGGCTCAGGCTCGCCGGCCTGAGCCCACGCATCGATCACCGGCTGCAGCGCGCGCCAGCTGGCTTCGACGCCATCGGCACGCTGGAACAAGGTCGGGTCGCCGGTCAGGATGTCGTAGATCAGCGTCTCATAGCCGGTGGTGTGCGCGATGTCGAACACATCGGCATAGCTGAAGTTCATCTGCACCGGCGCGGTCTCGACCACCGGGCCAGGCCGCTTGGCGCTGAAGTTCATGCGAATGCCCTCGTCGGGCTGGATCTGGATCACCAGCTCGTTGGGCGGCAGGCGCGTCACATCGGTACCTCGGAACTGCGCGAAGGGCACCGGCTTGAAGACGACGACGATGTCGGTATCGCGGTGCGACAGCGCCTTGCCGGTACGCAGGTAGAACGGCACGCCGGCCCAGCGCCAGCTGTCGACCGCCACTTTCATCGCCACATAGGTTTCGGTGCGGCTGTCGGGCTTCACATCGGGAGCAGCGCGGTAGTCGCCGACCGGCTTGCCGTTGACCGTGCCGCTTTGGTACACGCCACGCACCGCATCACGCGCCACCTCGTCCGGCCGCGGCCCGCGAATCGCTTCGAACACCTTGGCCTTCTCGTTGCGGATGGCTTCGGCATCGAAGGAATTCGGCGGCTCCATGCACACCATCGCCAGCAGCTGGAACAGGTGGTTAGGCACCATGTCGCGCAGCGCGCCGGTCGCGTCATAGAAGCTGCCGCGCTTGCCCACATCCACCGTCTCGGCCGCGGTGATCTGCACGTGATCGATGTATTTGTTGTTCCACACCGATTCGATCATCGTGTTCGCAAAGCGCGTCACAAGGATGTTCTGCACCGTCTCCTTGCCAAGGAAATGGTCGATGCGGTAGACCCGCGGCTCATCGATCAGCTTCAGGATGCGGGCATTGAGCTCACGCGCCGAGGCATGGTCATGGCCGAAAGGCTTTTCGATCGCCAGGCGGCGAAAGCCCTTGTCTTCATTGAAGAGCCCGGCCTTTGCCAGGCCTTCGGAGATGTCGCCGAAGAAGCTCGCTGCAGTCGCGAGATAGAACACCACGTTGGCCGCACCGATCTCATCGAGGTGCTGGCCCAGCCGCTCGTACATCTTCGGGTCGGTGGCGTCATCGCGGAAATACGAAACGCGTGGGCGCAGCGAGGCCCAGGCCGCGTCGCCGGGCTCGTCTTTGGCTGCGCCTGGCTTGCCACCGGCCTGGGCCCCCTCTTTTGATTCAGCCTTGCCGCCACGCGCCTCGGCCCGAAAGCGCTCGAAGCTCTGGCGCAGCCATTCGTCGTCGCCTTCGCTGCGGCCGATGCCGATCACCGACAAGTCGTCGCCGACCAAGCCGCTGGACGTCATGTTGATCAACGCCGGCATCAGCAGGCGGTGGCTCAAGTCACCGGTGATGCCGAAGACGACCAACGTCGCCGCGGGAGCGGCCGGCGCGGTGGGGGCGGCGGCCGTCATTGCGGGATTTCGACGTGGCCGCCGAATCCGAAGCGCATCGCCGACAACAGCTTGTCGCCGAAGGTGTTTTCAACGCGGCTGCGGTAGCGCGCAAACAGCGCCGACGACAGCACATAAGCCGGCACCGCCTGCTCCATCGCGGCGTCGATCGTCCACTGGCCTTCGCCGCTGTCAGCCACCTTGCCGGAGAAATCATCGAGCGCATGGTCTTTCGCGAGCGCCGAGGCCGTCAGGTCGAGCAGCCATGACGACACCACGCTGCCGCGGCGCCAGACTTCCGCCACATCGGTCAGGTTGATATCGAAGCGCTGATCTTCCGGCAGCTTCTCGGAGGTCTTCGTCCTCAGGATGTCGAAGCCTTCGGCATAGGCTTGCATCAAACCATATTCGATGCCGTTGTGAACCATCTTGACGAAGTGGCCGGCGCCAGCCGGGCCGGCGTGGATGTAGCCGCGTTCGGCGCGGTCGTCCTTAGGGTCGCGCCCCGGCGTACGCGGAATGTCGCCGTAGCCTGGCGCCATCGTGTCGAAGATCGGGTCGAGCAAATCGACCGTCGCCTTGTCGCCGCCGATCATCATGCAGTAGCCGCGCTCCAGGCCCCACACGCCGCCAGAGGTACCGACATCCACGTAATGCAGTTCCTTGGCGCGGCAGATGGCGGCGCGACGGATGTCGTCTTTGTAGAAGGTGTTGCCGCCATCGATGATGATGTCGCCGGGCGAGCTCAATGCGATCAGCTTCTCGATCGTCGATTCGGTGGCCGCGCCGGCCGGCAGCATGCTCCAGAAGATGCGCGGCGAGCCGAGCTGGGCCACCAGGTCTTCGATCGAGGTAGCGGGCGTGGCCCCTTCCGAGGCCAAGGTGGCCACGGCCTTGTCGTTGCCGTCGAAGCCGACGACGCTGTGACCACCACGCATCAGGCGGCGTGCAATGTTGCTACCCATGCGGCCCAGGCCAATCATTCCGATCTGCATAACGAGTTTTCCTTGGAGTTGTTGAGAGAAAAGTCAGGTGGCGAATTTGACCCTCTTTTTCTCGACCGCGGCGAGCAGCTTGTCAGCCGCCTCGGCAAACAGCTTGACGCCGTCGTCCACCAGAGCAGTCGTGACCTGGTCCAGATGCAGCCCCAGGCGCTCGGCATCTGCCAGCACGGCGCGGGCCGCATCGAGGTCTTGCGTCAGGCTGGGCGTCACACGGCCGCTCTCGCGGAAGGCATCCATCGTCTTCGGCGGCATCGTGTTGACGGTGTCGGGGCCGATCAGCGTGTCGATGTACAGCGTGGCCGGGTAGCTCGGGTCTTTAGTACCGGTCGAGGCCCACAGCAGCCGCTGGGGCCGCGCACCCTGAGCCGCCAGCGCCTGCCAGCGCGGCCCGGCCACCCTGTCGCGGTACCACGCATAAGCGAGCTTGGCATTGGCGATCGCGACCTTGCCGCGCAGGGCTTTCAGCGCAGCGCTTTCAGAGTCACGGTCTTTGACGCGCTGGTCGATCGCCTTGTCGATCTGCGCATCGATTCGGCTGACGAAGAAGCTTGCGACGCTGGCCACGCGGTCGATCGGCAGGCCGCGCCGCACGCGTGCTTCCAGGCCGGCAATGAACGCTTCGGCCACCGCCTGATAAGCCTGTTGGGAGAACAGCAAGGTCACGTTGATGTTCAGCCCGTCTTCAATCAGCTGGCGCACCGCCGGCACGCCGGCTTCGGTGCCCGGCACCTTGATCATCACGTTCGGCCGGTCGACCGCGGCCCACAGCCGCCTTGCTTCATCGATCGTGCCTTGCGTGTCGCGGGCCAGGTAAGGCGAGACTTCGAGGCTGGCATAGCCATCGCGCGCTTCCAATCGGTCATAGACGGGCAGCAGGTCGTCGGCGGCATTCTGGATGTCGCGAATCGCCTGCGCCTCGTAGGTGTCGGTGGCCGTGGCGCCGGGCCGAGCGCTGGCCAGCCACGATTTGAAGCCTTCGTCATAGCCGTCGCCCGAGCCCATCGCCTTCTCGAAGATCGACGGGTTGGATGTCACCCCGGTCAGTGCGTCATCTTTGACCAGCTTGCGCAGGCCGCCTTCGCTCAAAAACTGGCGATCGACGAAATCGAGCCAGACCGCCTGGCCCGCCGCATTCAGTTGTTGCAGTGGATTGCTCATGATCGTTGTACCTCCAACAGTTGGTGGGCCACCTTCAACGTGTTGTCCAGCGTGAAGCCGAACTTCTCCTGCAGCTTGGCCAGCGGTGCGGAGGCTCCGAAAGTTGACATCGTGATGGTTGCGCCGTCAGTGCCGACGTAGCGATCCCAGCCGAACGAGCCGGCCTGTTCGATCGCCAGCCTGGCCCGCACGCCGGGTGGCAGCACCTGATCGCGGTAGCTGCGCGGCTGCGCTTCGAACAATGACCAGCATGGCATTGAGACCACGCGCGAGCGCACGCCGTCCAGCGCCAGCTTCTCGTGCGCAGCCACGGCCAGCGACAGCTCGCTGCCCGTGGCGATCAGGATGATCTCTGGCGCGCCGCCATCGCCACTCTTAGCTCCATCACCGCCACTGGCATCGGCCAGTACATAAGCGCCTTGCTTCAAACCCTCGGCCGAGGCATAGGCCAGGCGGTCGAGCGTGGGCAAGGCCTGGCGCGACAGGATCAGCGCGGTCGGCTTGTGCGTCTGGCCGAGGGCGACTTGCCAGGCAACGGCGGTCTCGTTGGCATCGCCGGGGCGGATGGTGTCGAGCCCGGGAATGGCGCGCAGCGTCGCGAGGTGCTCGATAGGCTGGTGCGTCGGGCCGTCTTCGCCAACGCCGATCGAATCGTGCGTGAACACGAAGACGACAGGCAACTCCATGATCGAAGCCAGCCGGATCGGCGCGCGCATGTAGTCGGCAAACACCAGAAAGGTTGCCGTGTAAGAGCGAAGGTAGCTCAGCGCCATGCCGTTGGCGATGGCGCCCATCGCATGCTCGCGCACACCGAAGTGCAGGTTGCGCCCACCGTACTGGCCGGCCTCGAACGAGCCGGCGCCTTCGAAGGTCAGATTCGTTTTCGTTGACGGCGAAAGATCGGCCGCACCGCCAATCAGCATCGGGATGCGCGGTGCGATCGCGTTCAGCACCTTGCCGCCGGCATCGCGCGACGCAATGCCTTTTTCATCGGTGGCAAAGGTCGGCACATCGACCCGCCAGCCTGCGGGCAAGGCGCCCTCGCGCAGCATTTCCAACTCCGCGGCTTCGTTCGGGTAGCGCGTGCGATAGCGCTCGAACAAGGCGTGCCAGGCCTCACGTGCCGCCTTGCCACGCTGCCGCACCGCGCCGCGAAAGGCTTCGGCCACGCCATCGGGCACGAAGAATTGCGCGTCTTCCGGCCAGCCATAAGCCTTCTTGGTGGCCAGCACGTTGTCTTTGCCCAGCGCCTCGCCATGCGCCTTCTCGCTGCCGGCCCGCGGGCTGCCCCAGCCGATCACCGACTTGACGACGATGAAGGTCGGCCGGTCTGCGGTATCGCGGAAGTTTTGCAGCGCCTGCGCCACCGCCTGCGTGTCGTTCGCGTCCTCGACATGCAGCACGTTCCAGCCATAAGCCTCAAAGCGCTTGCCGACGTCTTCGCTGAAGGCCAGATCGGTCGAACCTTCGATGCTGATGCGGTTGCTGTCGTAGATCCAGCACAGGTTCGACAGCTTCAGGTGCGCGGCCACGGAAGCGGCCTCGCCCGAGACGCCTTCCATCATGTCGCCGTCGCCGCACAGCACATAGACATCGTGGTCGAAGAGCTTGAAGCCATCGCGGTTGAAACGGGCCGCCAGCGCGCGCTCTGCCAGCGCCATGCCGAC
>CAHJWV010000176.1 GCA_903643055.1 Burkholderiales bacterium
TGACGCTGGCGCAGCTGGCGGCCTGGCCCGCGCCGCCGCCGCGCTTTCATCTGCAGCTCTACGGGGCCGGGCATGTGGGCCGGGCGATCGCGGCCTTGCTCGCGACGCTCGATGTGCGGGTCGACTGGATCGATGAGCGCAATAGTGAGTTCCCGGCCGCGCTGGGTGCTTCAGGCTGGCCAGCGCACATCCGCCGGGTGTCGGTCGATGCGGTCGAGGCCGAGGTCGCTTGCGCACCGCCGGGCGCTTTCTATCTGGTGCTGACGCATCGGCACGATCTCGATTTGCGCATCACCGAAGCCGTGCTGCGCCGGGGCGATTTCGGCTTTCTCGGCTTGATCGGTTCGCGCACCAAACGCCAGCGCTTTGCCCATCGCTTCGAAGCCCGCGGGCTGGTGCCGGCGTTGATCGATCGCATGGTGTGCCCGATCGGCCTGCCAGGCATCGGCGGCAAGGAGCCGGAGGTGATTGCGGTGGCGGTGGTGGCACAGCTGCTGCAGCGCTCGGGAGCGGCGCCCCAGCGATCGCCGAGATGCCGCGTTTCCATCAAGGTATGCGGGATAGCCAAAAAAGCGCAATGCGCGTGAAAATGAGGTTATGACCGTCTATCAACCTCCCCGGCAGGAGGTGGGCGCAGGGTTCGAGCATCCGTTTGACATGCTCGCGGCCTGCCACGAACGGCTGGAGCGCACGCTGTCGCTGCTCGACCGCCTCGTGAGCTACCTCGATGCCGAAGGCAGCGATCTGCACGCGCGTGACGCCGCGCGGGACGTCGTTCGCTATTTCGACATTGCCGCGCCCGCCCACCATGAAGACGAAGAGCGCCATGTGTTCCCGACGCTCGAAGCCTCCAGCGATGAATCGCTGCACAAACTGGCCGCCCGCTTGCGCGCCGATCACCAGCAGATGGTCGAGGAATGGGCGGCGCTGCGGCCGCTGCTGACCCGGGTGATGCTGGGCGATGAAGGGCCGTACATTGAACTGGCGCTGGCCGCGAGCCACTTTCATGACTTTCACACGGCCCACATGGCGGCGGAAGACGAGTTTGCGTTCCGTCCCGCACATGCGGTGATGTCGCAAGGCGATGCCGAAGCGATGCGCGAGATGGGCGATGAGATGGCCCGCCGACGGGGGCTGCGGCGAAGGCGCTTCTGATCGAGCGCCTTCGTTCGACGTGGGCTGCTCAGTTGCCTAACCTGATGTGAGATCGGCGTGGGTCGGCGGCGCTCGCCCGCCGAAATCATTCTCTTTGTCAGAGCACCAGCACCGCGCGGAAGTCGTTGACGTTGGTCAAGGTCGGCCCGGTCATCACCAACCCATCGACGGCCTGGAAGAACGGATACGCGTCATTGCGGTCCAGGAACTCGCGGGCGCGCAGGCCGAGCTGTTCGGCACGGGCCAAGGTGTCGGGTGTCACCAGTGCGCCCGCGTTGTCCTGCACGCCGTCGATGCCATCGGTGTCGGCGGCCAAGGCCCAGATGCGCGGGTGGCCTTGCAACGAGAGCGCGAGGCCGAGCGCGAATTCGCCGGCCCGCCCGCCGCGGCCTGCCGCGTTGCGCACGGTGACGGTGGTTTCACCGCCGCTCAACAGCACGCAGGGCGCGGCAAAGGGTTCGCCATGGCGGGCAACCGCGCGCGCCAGCGCCGCATGCACCTTGCCGACCTCGCGCGATTCGCCTTCGATCTCGTCGCTCAACACATGGGCCGCGATGCCCGCGGCACGCGCCTGCGCTGCAGCGGCTTGCAGCGCCTGCTGCGGTGTCGCGATCAGGTGAACGGCATGGCCGGCAAAGCGCGCGTCGCCGGGTTTGGGGGTTTCAAAGGCGCCGCTTTGCAGACCGGCCCGCGCGGCCGGCGGAATCTCGATGCGGTAGCGCGCCAGGATGCGCAAGGCATCGGCACAGGTGCTGGCATCGGGCACGGTCGGCCCGCTGGCAATCACCGATGGGTCATCGCCGGGCACATCGGAGATCAACAGCGTTACCCGTTGCGCCGGCGCACAGCGCATCGCGAGCCGGCCGCCTTTGATCGCCGACAAGTGCTTGCGCACGCAGTTCATCTCGTCGATGGCGGCGCCGCTGCGCAGCATGGCCTGGTTGATGGCCTGCTTGTCGGCCAGGGTCAGGCCCTCGGCGGGGGCGGCCAGCAAGGCTGAGCCGCCGCCTGAGATCAGGCACAGCACCAAGTCGTGTTCACTCAAGCCTTGCGTCATCTGCAGCAGGCGCTGCGTGGCTTCGGCACCGGCCTGATCGGGCACTGGATGGGCGGCCTCGACGATGTCGATGCGCCCTGGCGACTTGCGGCTGGCCGGCGGCACATGGCCATAACGCGTGATCACCAAACCCGACAGCGCGGCGTTGGCGGGCCACAGCGCATCGACCACAGCGGCCATCGCGCCGGCCGCCTTGCCGGCACCGATCACCAGCGTGCGACCTAGGGCCGGCGGTGCAGGTAGATAAGCGGGTAGGCTTTGTGCGGGCAAGGCACGGCGCACGGCCGCGTCATACAGCGATCGCAGGAAGACGGCAGGGTCGGTGTGAGCGAAGGTCGGGCCCATCGGCCGATTATGGGCGTGAGGGCTGGGCTTGGTGGCGCCTGGTGCGTTCAAGCCTGTTCAGCGCCGAACGCCGAGGCGCGGCCGAGTGCGTTGCGCCGCATTGCGGGCTGGGCAGCGCCACAGCCCGCAGTGGCCGCCTCATCAGCCGGTATCAGCCGGTATTTCGCAGCCCCGCCGCCACGCCGTTGATCGAGATGTGGATGCCGCGTTGCACCCGTTCGTTGACCGCTTCGCCTTCGCGCTTTTGACGGTAGCGGCGCATCAGCTCGACCTGCAGATGGTTCAGCGGGTCGAGGTAAGGGAATCGGTGTTCGATGGAGCGTGCCAGCGTCGGGTTCGACGCCAGGCGCTTCTTGTCGCCGGTGATCAGCGACAGCGCGTCGGACGTGGCCTGCCATTCGGCCTGGATGGCCGCGAAGATGCGCTTGCCCAGCTTCTTGTCTTCGACCAGATCGACATAACGTGCCGCAATGCCGAGGTCGCTCTTGGCCAGCACCATGTCGAGGTTCGACAGCAGCGTGCGGAAGAACGGCCATTGCTTGTACATGCGCTGCAGCAGCAGCAGGCGATCCTTGCGCTCCTTCGGCGACTTGCCGAGATAGCTGTTGATCGCCGAGCCGAAGCCGCACCAGCCGGGTAGCGCCACGCGGCACTGGCCCCAGCTGAAGCTCCACGGGATCGCGCGCAGGTCTTCGATCGCCCGCGTAGCCTTGCGCGAGGCTGGGCGCGAGCCGATGTTCAGCTCGGCGATCTCTCGGATCGGTGTGGCCGAGAAGAAGTATTCGGTGAAGCCGGGAGTTTCATAAACCAGCTTGCGGTAAGCCGCCATGCTGGCGTCGCTGAGTGCCGTGGCCACATCGAGAAAGCTCTTCGGCGCGCTCTTGGTCGGGTGCAGCAGTGTGGCCTCCAGCGTGGCCGCGACAAGGGTTTCCAGGTTGCGGCGGCCGATCTCGGGGTTGGCATATTTCGAGGCGATGACTTCGCCTTGTTCCGTCAGGCGGAACTGCCCGTTCACCGTGCCCGGAGGCTGCGCGAGGATGGCCTGGTAGCTCGGGCCGCCGCCACGGCCCACGGTGCCGCCGCGGCCATGGAACAGGCGCAGCGTGATGCCGTAGGTGTCGCTCAGCGACTTGAAGAGCTCGACCAGCGCGATCTCGGCGCGGTACAGCTCCCAGTTGCTGGTGAAGAAGCCGCCATCCTTGTTGCTGTCGCTGTAGCCCAGCATGATGTCTTGCTCGCCACATTCGCCGACCTTGGAGCGCTGGATCATCTCGGGGATGCCCGGCAGCTCGTAGTAGGCACGCATGATCGGCGCGGCATTGCGCAGGTCGCCGATGGTCTCGAACAGCGGCGAGACGATCAGATCGCACACCGCGCCGTCGTCCAGCGTGCCGCGCAGCAGGCCGACTTCCTTTTGCAGCAGCAGCACTTCCAGCAGGTCGCTGACGTCTTCGGTGTGCGAGATGATGTAGTGGCGCAGTGACTCGCGGCCGTAGCGCTTGAGCATCTGCGATGCGGCCTCGAAGATCGCCAGCTCATTGATCGCATGCTCTGAATACTTGCCGGCATGCACGCGCAGCGGCCGTGCATCGTTGAGTAGGCGAACCAGCAATTCGCGGCGTGCCTCTTCGTTCAGTGCGCTGTAGTCGTCTTCGATCTTTGCCACCTTCAGCAGCTCGACGATTACCGCCTCGTGCTTGTCGGAGCTTTGGCGCAGGTCGACAGTTGCGAGATGGAAGCCGAACACCTGCACCGCGCGCATCAGCGGGCGCAGCCTGGGCGCTATCAGCGCCTGGGCGTGGTGCGATTGCAGGGACTTTTCGATCACCAGCAGGTCGGCCAGGAACTCTTCGCTCTTGCCATAGGGCTGCTGCGGCGCCACCGCATGGCGCAGCGCTTCGGTGCCGGTCAACAGATGCAAGGTGGCAGCCAAGCGCGAATACATGCCGATCAGCGCGCGGCGATAAGGCTCGTCTTCGCGGTGGAGGCCTTGGTCGGGCGAACGGGCGGCCAAGGATTCCATGGCCGGTGTCACGGGGGCCAGCATGGCCGAGATCGACAGCTCCGCGCCGAGTTCATGCACCTCCGTTAGATAGAAGCGCAACGCGGTCTCGCTTTGGCGGCGCAGTGCCATCTCCAGTGTTTCAGCGCTGACGTTGGGATTGCCGTCGCGGTCGCCGCCGATCCAATTGCCCATGCGGAAGAACGGTGCGATCGCATGGCCGGGCAGCGCTTCTTCGATGTCGCGGTACATGCGCGGAATCTGGCGCAAAAAGGTCGCTTGGTAATAGCTGAGCGCGTTCTCGATTTCATCGGAGACCGTCAGCTTGGTGTAACGCAACATGCGTGTTTGCCAGAGCTGGGTGACCCGGGCGCGCAGCAGCGCTTCGTTGTCGGCTTTTTCGCGCTCGGTGTGCAGCGTGTCGCGCTGGCTGATCAGCTCGGCGATGGCCCGTTCTGCATCCAGAATGCTCTTGCGTTGTACTTCGGTCGGGTGTGCGGTTAGCACTGGCGAGATGTAGGCCTGCGAGAGCGTCTTCGCGATGTCTTCGGCGCGGATGTCGGCTTCGGCCAGGCGCTCTAGGCTCATCGCCAGCGAGCCTTCCTGCAGATGGCCTTGGCGCTCGTGGTGCTCGCGCCGGCGCACGTGATGGCGGTCTTCGGCAATGTTGGCCAGGTGCGAGAAATAGCTGAAGGCGCGGATCACGCTGACGGTCTGGTCGCCAGACAGGTTCTTCAGCAGGCGGTCGAACGCACGGCCGGCCTGAGCATCTTGCTTCAGGCGATAGGCCACCGACAGCTGGCGCACATGCTCGATCAGTTCGAATGCGGCTTTGCCTTCCTGCTCGCGAATCACGT
>CAHJWV010000177.1 GCA_903643055.1 Burkholderiales bacterium
AAGCTGACGCTGTCGCCGCTCAAGGCACGCGCCACATAAGGCGCCAGGAGTTGATAGATGTCATCGCCGCGCACCTCGCGCAGCGTGCGGCCCAGCATCGACTCGGCACTCTCGCCGCCGGCACGGGCGAAATGCGCGTTGACGAAGCGGTAGCGCTCGCCGGCATCGACATAGGCCACCCGCGCCGGCAGGGTGTCGGTGATCAGCTTCAGGCGGGTCTCCGACTCCTTCAGCGCGGTGCTTTGCTGCTGCAGCGCAAGCGTCATCGCATCGACCGCGCGCGCGGTATCGCCGAGTTCGTCCTGCTCATCGCTGGCGCAGCGCACCGTCAGATCGCCGGCGCGAATGGCCGTCACCGCGGCCTGCAACTGGGCCAAGGGCTTGAGCACCCGGCGCGACACCAGCAGCAGGAAAGACGCGCCCAGCAGCAGCAAAGCCACGGGCGCTGACAGCACCATCACGGTGTAGACGGCCTGGTCACGCCGCTGTGCATCGCTCACGGCAAGCGCCCAGCGGTGGCGGCTTTCGACGACCTCCTGTGTCTCGGTCAGCAGCCGTTCCAGCAGCAGCTCGCGCCGTCGCTGCGACAGCGTGTCGGGCGGATCGTGGCCGATCAGCACCAGCGCTTCGAACAGCGGCAGCAGGTCGTTGACGTCGCGGCGCAGTTCGACCAGTGGGGCCAGCGGTGCCGTATGGCGCCTCATTGCCGAATCGATGGAGATCGCGAGCTGGCTGTGCCGCGTGCGCCATTGCGCTGCCGCGCGCTCGCTGCCGTAAACGGAAAACTCGTTGGTCAAGGCCAGCATGTTGGCCACGCCGCGCACCACCTCTTGCGCCTCGCCCTGCTCGTCCATGCCGGCCTGTGCCTGCCGGGTCACGTAGATCAGCCCGGCCGCCACCACCACCGACAGCAGGCCGGCCAGCGCAGCCGAGACAAGAAGTTGGGTACGGATGCGCATCGGTCAGCCGCGGCCTCAGTTGACCAGCTCGACCGAGCCCGGCGCCGCACGGCGCAAGAGCGAAGGCTCGATGCTGCGCATCACGCCGCCGGGGCCGCCCGGCAAACGGCCCAGGCCCTGCCGCTGCGCCCACCGCGCCTGCGCCTCCATCGTCGCGATCAGCGACTGCGGCAGGCGCAGGTTGAAGTCATGTTCGGACAGGTCGACGCGGGCACCGTCCTGCGGCATCCAGCGCTTCAGCAAACGCTCGGCCTGCACGGGATGTTGGGCAATGAAGCGCTCCGAACGCACCAGCGCGTTCAGCACTTTCAACACATCGGCCTCGCGCTGCTGCAAGGTCGAGCGCAGCCCGATCAGGCTGAAATGCTGCGTATAAACACGCGGGTTCTGCAGCACGATGGCGCGTTCGGCCAGCAGGCCGATGGCCTGCGATGCGATCGGCTCCCAGATCGCGATCGCATCGACATCACCCGACAGCAACGCCGGTACCAGCTGATCGGGCGGCAAGGCGTTCAGCCGCACCTCTTGCGGGTCGATCTGGTGAAAGATCAGCCAGTTGTCGAGGAAGTACTGCGCCGAAGTGCCAGTGACTGACGCAATGCGCTTGCCGCGCAGATCGGAAGCCTGGCGGATGCCGGCATCGCTGCGGGCGACCAGCTTGATGTGGCGGGTCGAGGCGCTGAGCGTCGCGATGATCGCGCTGCCTGTCGCGGCACGGGCTGCGGCCGGGTCTGGACCCCGAACCTTGTCACGGGTCGATGAATCGGAACCTGCGCGCGAACTGGTGCTGGAACCCGCGCTGGAACTCGCCGCAGGGAACGCGGCTTGCGGATCGCGGCCCGCCCCCTGAAGCGCATCCAGCGTCACCATCAACTCGGCCGCGGTCGCGAGATCGGCCTGGCGGCTGGTCAGCATCTGGAAGCAATGGCGCCCGCTGCTGCAGGCCAGCAGCCGAACGCCGACGCCGGCTTCGGCAAAGTAGCCCTCCGATTCAGCGACGTAGATCGGCAACGAAACTGGCCCTTGCGATACCGCCAGCCTGACTTCGGCCGCGCCGGCGAACGCGATGAACGGCGGCACGATGAAGCTGATCAACACCAGCCCGGCGCGCGATGCCCACAGCCGGGACCGCGCCCACCGCCATGCGGCCGAGAGCGGGCGTGGGGTGACGATGCCTTTAGTGACAGGGCGTGTCTCGTTGAGGCAGGGCGCGATTGCGCCCGCCCAGCGGGGGTTTGCAAAGCCTTGCGTGCGGCCCATGGCTTATTTCCCGGCCGCGCCGGCGAGCGCTTTGCGCAGCGGCGCGGCCTCGATGAAGTTGAGGAAATTGGGCGACTTGACGGCGCTCACATGGCCTTCGCGCAGCGCCCAGCGAGCCTGGCCTTCCATTGCGCTGACCAGCGATTGGTCCAGCGTCAGCCGGTAATTGAAGCTCGGAAAGATCGAATCGATGTCTGCGGCATCAAGCCGAGTGCGGGTGTGGATCAACTCTTTCGCGCGCTGCGGGTGATCGATGATGAAGCGCTCGGCACTCGCCAGCGCGCGCAGCACTTTGACGATTTCGGCCTCGCGCTGCGCCAGCGTTTTGCGGTCAACCACAAGGTTATAGGTTTCGGTATAGATGCGTGGGTCGCTCAGCAGCGCGGCATCGCTGCCCAAGGCCTTCAGGATCGGAAAGATGTGGCGGCTGTAGCCGGCGAAGG
>CAHJWV010000178.1 GCA_903643055.1 Burkholderiales bacterium
CCCTGCTCCCAGGCCTGCAAGCTCTCGGCGTAATAAGGATCGGACGGCGCCTGCGCCACCAGTGCCACCAGCGCGGTGGCGGCCACCAGCCCGAGGCCGGCCGCGCCGCGCCGCGGAATGCCCACCATCAGCAAAGCCACCGCGACCGCAGCGATCACGGCCGGCAAAGTGGGCGGCGTGATCCATGCCAATGCATGCTGCGGCCCGAAGTTCAATGCCGTCGACAAGGTGGTGGCCGCGAACCCCAGACCAGTCGCCAGCCCCACCAGCACGGCGCGCCGCCAACCCGGCCGCACGATGCTGTAAGCCACCAGACACGGCGCCAGCAAGCCCAGCATCGTGGCCAGCCATTCGCCGCCGCGTGACAGCGGCGTCATGCCCAATTGCGCGTCGAGCCAGCCTTCGACCCAGGCGGACCATGGCGTGTCGAGCAGCAGATCGGCGGCCAGCTCCTGCAAGCGCCCGAGCACCTGGCCCAAGGCCAGAGGCACCGGCGTCGGGAACAAAAGCCCGAGCGGCCACAGCAGCAACAAGGCGATGCCACCTGCGCTGCGGGTGATGAACCAGCGATCGCGAATCACCTGCCAGCGGTCGAGCCCGCCGAGCAAGTGAACCGTCAGCGCCACCAGCATGCCGAGCAGGCTACCCGCAGTGTTCAAGACCCAATCGAGGCTGGAGGGCACGCGCTGCGGCAAATAGTTCTGCAAGCTCTCCATGAACAAAGACAGCAGCGTGCCGGCGATGGCCGTGCGCCATGCCGCGGGCAGGACACGCTGGCCGCTGCGCACCTGCGCGCCGAAGAGCAGCGCTCCGAGCGGCATGTAGCCCAACAGATTCGACACCACGTCGAAGCCCGTCCACCAATGCGGCCAGGGCATGTTGCCGAAGCCGAAGAAGCGCACCGCCACCGGCAACTTCCAACCGGTGAAAGGCGACAGGCTGGCGTAGACGATCAGTGTGGCGTACAGCAAGGCCAGCGGCGCCGCCGAGCTGCGGTGCCGCACATCGGGCCGCGGCGACGACGCGGTCAGTGGCGCCGCTGCCGGCGCCGCATCAGAACGGCCCGTCTCGTCGGTAGATTGCTCGACCGGCTCGCTCATGCCACATCCGGATCAAAAAGGTTTGACCACAACCAGTATCACGATCAGCAGGAACAGCACTACCGCCGTTTCATTGAAAAAGCGGAACCAGCGTTCGCTGCGCTTATTGGTGAATTGCTCAAATTTTCGCAGCAGCGAGCGGCAGGCATGGTGATAGCCGATCGCCATCACGACCAACAGTAATTTGGCATGCAGCCAGCCGTTGCCCGGGCCGCGCCCGACACCCAAGCCCAGCCAAAGCCACAAGCCCAACAGCAAGGCGGGCACCATCAACAAGCTGGCAAAGCGATAGAGCTTGCGGGCCATCAGCAACAGCCGCTCGCGCTCGGCATGGCTGTCGGCCGGCACCATGGCCAGGTTGACGAACAGGCGCGGCAGATAGAACAGGCCGGCAAACCAACTCGCGACGAAGACGATGTGAAGGGCCTTGACCCACAGATACAAGCTGCTCATCGCCCAGATTATGGGCGGTCGCCTCAGGGCCTAGCCTTCAGGCGAAAAAAAGCCCCGGCCATCAGGCCGGGGCGGGAAAGCCTCATCGCTGTCATCACGGTAAGGCTCCTGCTCAGGGAGGAAAAGCAGGGAACAACAGCCTTGCGGCTATCATCCACCGTGAACTTTAGCAGATGACACCGGGGCACGATCAACCGTGCAGTACCGGAGAAACGCGCATTTTTTGCTTTGCCCCGCCTGGCTGTCTTCTGTTCGCCCCACTGCCGGGTGTTCAGCCCAGGAACCGAGACGTGCACACTCCTCCTCCTTATCCAGCCAGTCGCCCCCGCCGGCTTCGTCGAGACGAATTCACCCGCGCGCTGGTGCGCGAGCACCATCTGCTGCCCAGTGACTTGATCCTTCCAGTCTTCGTGCTGGAAGGCCAGGGGCAGGTGCAAGACATCGGTTCGATGCCTGGCGTACAGCGCTTGAGCCTGGACCGCCTGCTGCCTGTGGCCGAAGAATGCGTGAAGCTCGGCATTCCGGTGATGGCGCTGTTTCCGGTGATCGACCCGAAGCGAAAAACCGAAGACGGCAGCGAGGCCGCCAACCCCGAAGGCCTGGTGCCTACTGTCATCCGTGAGCTGAAGCAACGTTTCCCGGAACTGGGCTTGCTGACCGACGTCGCGCTCGATCCATTCACGACCCACGGCCAGGACGGCCTGATCGATGACACCGGCTACATCATCAACGACGAGACGGTCGAGATGCTGACGCGCCAGGCGCTGGCTCATGCCGAGGCCGGCGTCGACATCGTCGCGCCCAGCGACATGATGGACGGGCGCATCGGCGCGATCCGCAGCCAGCTTGAATCGCAGGGGCTGATTCACACCCGCATCATGGCCTACAGCGCCAAATACGCGAGTGCCTTCTACGGCCCGTTCCGCGAAGCGCTGGGTACCGACAAGACGCTCGGCAAAAGCAACAAGAAGGTCTATCAAATGGACCCAGCCAACACTGACGAGGCGCTGCGCGAAGTAGCGCTCGATCTGGCCGAAGGCGCCGACATGGTGATGGTCAAACCCGGCATGCCTTATCTGGACATCGTGCGTCGCGTCAAAGAGGAATTCCGCGTGCCGACCTTTGCTTATCAGGTCAGCGGTGAATACGCGATGCTCAAAGCCGCTGCCCAGAACGGCTGGCTGGCCCATGACGCCGTCATGATGGAAAGCCTGCTCGCCTTCAAACGAGCCGGCGCCGATGGCGTTTTGAGCTACTTCGCGCTCGAAGCCGCACGCCTGCTGCAACGCCGTTAGCACGCATGCGGATCTTTCACGTCACCAGCGAGCAATTCACCGAGCTGGAGGAGCTGCCAGCGCAGCTGCCCGCTACCGGCTATCTGTGGATTGGCAGTGCGCGGCGCGAATTCGAAGTCCAGGTGGCGGCGCTGCAAGGCGCGCTGCAACGCTGGACCGGCGCGCAGCTGGTCGACCTGCACATCTCGGATCTGCTGAACAACCAGCTGCCCTCGCACTTCGACTACACCTCGTGGTACGACGTGCTGGTGTTCCGACGGCTAGCGGCCGGCAGCGGCAGCAGCCAGATGTTCATCGATGACGAGCGAGGCACGCTGTCATCGGCCAGGCGCGCGTTGGAAACCATCGATACCAGCCCGGTGGGCTTCGCGCTGTTCGACCGGGTGTTGCTGACCGTGCACCCCACCGATTGCCAGGTGCGCGACTTCTTCGCTGCCAAGCTGCAACAGATGAGCCAAAGCGGTGAACAACGCAGCGAGCAGCGTGGCGGTGCTTCGCGCCTGCCGCCCAGCCCGGCCGACCTGATGCTGCGCATGGTCAACCACATGGTCGACAGCTACCTCGAGTTGCGGCGCCTGCTGACCAAACAGCTTGGCTATCTGCAGCAGGAACTCTTCAACCCGCGCAGCCATTTCGACAACTGGCAGTTGCTGCTGGAGTCGCGCAATGCGCTGCATCTGCTCGAAGACACCTGCGAAGACCAGCGCAGCGCGATCGTCGAATGGATCGATGCCCTGGACGAGTGGCCGACACCCGCCGACCCGCAAGCCTTTCGTGAACGCGAGCTGCTGAGGGTGCGGTCGCGCGACGTGCTGGAGCACATCGAACGCGTGCTCGGCCATGTGCGCCGGCTGGAGTCATCGGCCGAAACGGCAGTACAGATGCACTTCTCGGCCCAAAGCAATCGCACCAACGACATCATGCGCACGCTGACGGTATTGACCGCGATCTTCATGCCGCTGAATCTGATCACTGGTTTCTTCGGCATGAACTTCGACGGCCTGCCGCTGATCCATGCCCGCACCGGCGTCTGGATCGCCAGCATCTTCATGGTCACAATGGGCCTCGGGCTCGGCGTGTTCTTCTGGCGCAAGCGTTACCTCAGTACCTCGCCCCATCGTTGATGGAGCCACCTGGCGATCAGCGCCGATAAGGATCGGCCATGCCCAAGCTCGCCAGAATCTCCGTCTCGCGAGCTTCCATCTCCTCGGCCTCGGCTTCGTCTTCGTGGTCATAACCCTGCGCATGCAGGGTGCCGTGGACCAGCAGGTGCGCGTAATGCGCTTCGATGTCGATCGCCTGCTCAAGAGCTTCTGTCTCGACCACCGGCGCGCAAAGAATCAAGTCTGCCGACACGACCGGCTCATGGCTGTAATCGAAGGTCAGCACATTGGTCGCGTAATCCTTGCTGCGAAAATCGCGGTTCAGCGCCTGGCCTTCTTCGGCGTCGACGATGCGCACCGTGATTTCACCGGGCAACGCCAATGCCGAGCGAATCCAGCGCGCCACCTTGTGCCGCGGCAGGTGGGCGCGGTGGCGTGCGTCGGCGAACTGCAGCGACAAGGTCAATTCAGGCTGGGCCATCAGCTGCGCTCCGAACTGTCGGCGTCATAGGCTTCAACGATGCGGGCCACCAGCGGGTGGCGAACCACGTCGCCGGAATTGAAGCGCGTCATGGCAATGCCGTTGACCCGGCGCAGCACCCGTTCGGCATCGATCAATCCGCTGTCGGTGCCACGCGGCAAGTCGATCTGGCTGACATCGCCGGTCACGACGCACTTGCTGCAAAAGCCGATGCGCGTCAAAAACATCTTCATCTGTTCGCGCGTGGTGTTTTGCGCCTCATCGAGGATCACGAACGCGTGATTCAGCGTGCGCCCGCGCATGAAGGCCAGCGGCGCGATCTCGATGCTGCCTTTCTCGAAAGCCTTAGCGACCTTGTCGGAGCCCATCAAGTCATGCAGCGCGTCATACAAGGGCCGCAGATAAGGGTCGACCTTCTGCGCCAGATCGCCGGGCAAAAAACCCAGGCGCTCGCCCGCTTCGACGGCCGGGCGGGTCAGGATGATGCGCTGCACCGAACTGCGCTCCAGCGCGTCGACCGCACAAGCCACGGCGAGAAAGGTCTTGCCGGTGCCGGCAGGTCCGATACCGAAAGTGATGTCGTGGCTCTGGATGTTTTGCAGATAGCGCTGTTGATTCGTCGTGCGGCCGCTCAGGTCAGCGCGGCGGGTGCGCAGCACGATCTCGCCATCGTCGGCTTCTTCGCTGCCTGCGGGGCGCGGCAGCGCACGGCGGTGATCAGAACGGGCTTCGACCAGCGCCAGCTGAAAGGCCTCGGGCGAAATCGGCTTGCGCGCCAAGTCATAGAGCGTTTGCAGCATCGAAAGCGCACGATCCACCGAAGCCTTCGGCCCCCCGATGGCAAAGGTCTCGTTGCGGCGCGAAATGCTGACGTCGAAGTTCGTCTCGATTTCCCGCAGGTGTTCGTCGAGGCTGCCGCAAAGGCGTGACAGGCGTGCGTTGTCTAACGGGGTGAATGCGTGGTTCAGGATCACGGGTGGGGGCTTTCCAAAAGCAGATTGTCGCGCCAATGCCGGCTCGCTTTCATCCTGCACAATCGGCGCCCATGCAACGCCTGCGCCGCCTCGTTCCCGCATCTATTCATCCGGGCCTGCCAGCGCGGGCCTTCGGGCTGCTGTTGCTGGCCTGCCTGCTCGCCCTCGGTTTTCGGCTGATCGCCGGCGCCACGGTCACGACCGTGGGCCCGAACAGCTTGCAGATCATCACGTCGGCGCAAGCCGTCAAGTCCGACAGCCCGGAGTTCCCCGAGGGCCGCGCCGACGCACAGCAGGTCAGCCTGCCCGACGACTGGTGGAGCAGCCGCCCGAGGGACGACGGGCCGGTGTGGTACCGAATCCAGTTCAACGCCGTGCCCGCGAGCGATCAACTGCTCGCGGTCTACATCGAACGGGCCTGCACCAATGCCGAGTTGCATCTGAACGGCGCGGTGCTCTACATCGGCCGGCATCTGAAAGCACCGGTGACTCGCAATTGCTTTTACCCCCAACTAGTATCACTGCCGTCTGCGCTGCTGAAGGCCGATGGCAATGTGCTCGACATCAAGGTGCACGGCGTGGCGCTGCAACAGGTCGGCGCACGGCAACGCTCGGGTGGCCTGTCAGAGATACGCATCGGGCCGCAGCAATTGCTGGGGGAAGACTTCGACACGCAGTTCTTCTGGAACATCACGGTGGTCCAGCTCGTGTCGGTCGGCGTGCTAGTGCTGGGCATCTTCATCGTCGGCCTGGGCTGGATCAATCGCCGCGAGACCCATTTGTTGTACTTCGGCTTGCTGACGATTGGCTGGGTGTTGTTGTCATCGCGCTTGTGGCTGCAAAGCCTGCCGTTCGATAACGGCACGACCGAATTCATCGTTGTCGTCGGCTTTGCTGCGCTGACGGGGCTGGGCGTTCAATTCCTGCTGAGCTACGCGACGCTGCGCTCGCGCACGCTGGAGTTGTGCCTGCTGGTCCAGTGCCTGGCGGTGCCGGCCACCATCGCGCTGGCCGGGCCGAACCGGCTCTTCGTGGTCAGCTGTGCCTGGTCGCTGTTGATGGCCTTCGAAATCATCGGCACCATTTTTCTCTTCATGCGCACCAGCCGGCATGATCGGCGCCGCGAGTTCTGGCCGATGGCGTTGATCCTCGTCGTCGCCTGCCTGCTGGGCTCGACCGAGCTGGCCATTCAGTACGGCCTGATCGGCATCCCGCGCATCCACGTCGCGCATTTCGCGATCCCGCTGGTGTTCGCAGTGATCGGGGCCCAGCAGCTGCGCTCGTTCGGCAATGCGCTGAAGTCGGCCGAAGCCAGCCGCAATTCGCTGGAAAGCCGCGTGGCCGCGGCCACCGCCGAAATGGAGCGCAACTATGCGCAGATGGCGGAACTGCGGGTTGAGCAAGTCACCGAGAAAGAGCGCAAGCGCATTGCGGGTGACCTGCATGACGACCTGGGCGCCAAGCTGCTGACCATCGTGCACACCAGCGAATCGGAACGCATCTCCACCTTGGCGCGCGAAGCGTTGGAAGAGATGCGCTTGTCGGTACGCGGGTTGACCGGCAAACCGCTGCCCGCCGCCGACGCGTTGGCCGATTGGCGCGCCGAGACCGTGTCGAGGCTCGGCCAGGCGGGCATCGAAGCCGATTGGCGCAGCCCGGCCGAGGAAGTGACACAGTTGCTGTCGGCCCGCGCCTTCGTGCAAACCACCCGCATCCTGCGCGAGGCGATCAGCAACGTCATCAAACACAGCGGCGCCTCGCACTGCAAGGTGCGCTGCACCATGGGCGACCAGGATTTCATTCTGGTTGTGCAAGACAACGGCAAAGGCATTCCGATGGAGTTGGATGGCAAGCTCGATCGCGGTCACGGCATGGCCAGCATGAAGCACCGCGCCAAGCAGATGCAGGGCCAATGCCTCGTTGAGTCGGGCCCCGGCTACGGCACGGTGATTCGACTGACTTTGCCGCTCGGCACGGCTTGAGCGCTCATTCGTGCACGCGAGCGTTCGCATCCGGCGTGGAGGCTGTTACGATGTTTTTCAGAACTTTTTGACTTCACTTTTGGGGGAGCCCCATGAACAAGATCCTGCTGCTTGAAGACCTTCCGGAGATTCGCGCCTGGTTGAAATCCTTGGCGTTGCAGGTCTTCCCCCATGCCCAGGTTTTTGAGGCTGCACGCGTTCACGATGCCTTGGCATTGATCACCGCGGAACGCTTCGAGGTGGCATTGGTCGATCTGGGCCTTCCCGATGGTTCGGGCGTCGATGTCGTCGCCGCACTGCGTGAAGCGCAGCCGGAAGCGCAATCGGTCGTCGTGACGATCCACGATGACGACGATCACCTTTTCCCCGCATTGCAGGCCGGTGCCTTCGGTTACCTGCTCAAAGAACAGCCGCGCGAGCATTTCGTCGAGCAATTGCAGCGCATCAGCCAGGGCGAGCCGCCGCTGTCGCCGTCGATCGCCCGACGCGTGATCGCGTATTTCGCGAAGCAGAACAAGCCGCACGAGCGGCCGCAGAACCTGCCTCATGTCTCGCTCACCGATCGCGAGAATGAAGTGCTGCTGTGGGTCGCCAAAGGCTTCACGCTGCCGGAAATCGGCGTGCAACTGAATCTTTCGCGCCACACGATTGCAGACTATGTGAAACAGATCTACCGCAAGCTGAACGTCAGTTCGCGCGCGGAAGCGGCGCTGGAAGCCCAGCGATTGGGTCTCTTCCGCCGATGATCGGGCGGCTGAACGGGCTGTTGGTCGAGAAGAACCCACCTCAACTGCTGATCGATGTCGGCGGCGTCGGCTACGAAGTCGATGTGCCGATGAGCACCTTCTACAACCTCCCATCTCTCGGCGAACGCGTCACGCTGCTGACGCACTTCGTCGTGCGCGAAGACGCTCAGCTGCTGTTCGGTTTTCTAACCACGGAGGAACGCGCCACCTTTCGCCAATTGGTGAAGATCTCCGGCGTCGGCCCGCGCATGGCGCTGTCCATTCTGTCGGGCCTGAGCGTGTCCGAACTGGCCCAGGCCATCACGCTCCAGGAGAGCGGCAGGCTGGTCAAAGTACCAGGCATCGGCAAGAAAACCGCCGAACGCCTGTTGCTCGAATTGAAGGGCAAGCTGGGTGCCGACATGGCCTTGCCGGCAAGCGTTGCCAACGATGCGCAAGCCGATATCCTGCAGGCGCTGGTTGCGCTGGGCTACAGCGACAGGGAAGCGGCGCTGGCGCTGAAAGGTCTGCCGCAGGACATCGGCGTTAGCGATGGAATCAAACGGGCGCTCAAATCTCTGGCGAAATAGCCGACACTTGTGCGCCAAGCGCACTTTGCTTGTGGGAATCGCGCAACCACGATGCGTTGTTTTCGGTAAAACTCGCTTACAGGTTCACTCCGGTGAACGCTCACCCTCCTGGCATGGTGCGCTACCGGACAGCGCATTAAATGAAACTTCATCAGCCAACGAACGATGACTGATCTGATCAACCCCAGCCTCCTCGCTCGCGTAGAACGCTCTTTGCGTAAGCGCGTGAAAAGCGACGTCCACCCTCATCTGCTTCGCTGCGCGGCGCACGCCCACAGCGACGATGAGTTCGTAGCTTCCGCAGCCCGCTTGCTGCTGGATCCAAAGGAGCGACAGCAATGGCTGGCGGTCTGGACTTGGCGCCTGCAGCACCCTCAAAGCGCAGACACAATGCCCGCCGACTTCGAGATCACGAGTTCGGACACCTTGGAGTCTTTGCATCACGCGGCCAATTCAGCACCTCGCCAAAATTTCCAATCCGCCATTGCCACGCCTGTGCAGATCCAGAACTTGCGTGAAGCCTTGTCGCGCGAACTTGGAGAGTCTGCCAGTGACGTGTTGGAGCGTGAGCTGCGCGCGGCCGAATCGCCGGTCGATCTGATGGAACGCATCGAGACCCATCTTGTCGGTGAGAACCAGCGCGTGCGTTTCCGCGATGCCGCTGCCGTGGCCTTCAGCGCCTGAACATTTCCCACTCAACTCGCTGAGTTCGACCTCCAACGACAAGCGTTGGAGAGAGATGCACAGATGCGGGAGGCGCCATCGAGCCATTCATCAACTTGGCGAGCCACGCCCCTCAATTCACCTCGATGCCAAGTGCCGTTCGGCACCACAGCCAGATCGTTCAAATGCTGACGGTATGGCAGGCTTCGTGCGGCAATTGGTAACCACGCCCCTACGCGTCACAACACACTGATTCGACATGCCTAGACAAGTTGCTCGCCCCAACCTGGCCTCCTTTTGCCCCATTAGGGCTTATCCGCTCCCTGTCATTGTGCAGAACGAAATCTCAGGCTCGTACCTTTAAATTCTTAAAACATTAAAGGTCGTAACGGTGAACTGAGAAGTCTTGTGGTGGCCCGAAGCGCCCCATAGACTGGCTTCGCCGCTCTAACCCGCCGGGCTCAGGGCAGGCTTCAACCTCTATCACTAACTGGAGCTTCATCAATGCTTGGTTTCAAACAATGGGCGTCTGTTGTTGTCTTAACAGCTACTGCGGGTGTGCACGCCGCATCTCGCGATCTGATCGACGTCCAGCTCACCGCCCCCACGCCAGTCATCAAGGGTGATGTCGACGTGGTGGTCGGTGTCACGGTGACCAATCGCAATAACCATCCCGTCACGCTGCTGAAATCTCAACTGCCCGAGAGCGCGGACGCAGCCCAGTTCAAGATCACGCGCAATGATGAACGCGTCACCTATCAAGGCCGCGTCATCAAGCGGAACACGCCGCAGGCCAAAGAGTATGTGAAGCTTGAGCCGGGTGCATCGCTTCACTACGACGTGGAGCTGACCACCAACTACGACCTGTCGCAAAACGGCCGTTACGCGATCGAGTACCTCAGCCGCGGTCGCCATGGCGATGCAGCGACGCTGAACTCGCAGCCGCTGTACCTGTGGCTGGAAGAGCGCACGCCGCAGCCCCAAATGTCAATCGCCTTCGAACCGCAGGCCACGGTTGCCGCCGCGGGCACGCTGAGCTTCGCCAGCTGCTCTTCATCGCAGAAAACAGCCATCCGCACCGCGGTCACCAACGCCACAAACTACGCTGCAGCTGCGGCCGACTATCTCAGCGACAGCGCGACGCTGACACAGCGCTACAAGAAGTGGTTTGGTACGCCCCTGTCAGGCTGGAACACCGCGTACTCTCATTTCGTTGCGGTTCAGAGTGCATTCCAGAGCAAGGCCATCACGGTGGACTGCGGCTGCAGTGACGACGTCTACGCCTATGTCTATCCAACACGTCCTTATCGCATCTACGTTTGCAACGATTTCTGGAATGCGCCGGCCACCGGCAAAGACTCGAAAGCCGGCACATTGGTCCATGAGATGACGCATTTCAACGTCGTCGCCGGAACCGATGACTGGGCCTATAGTCAATCCGGAGCGGCTTCGCTTGCCATCTCCAACCCGACCCGGGCCTTGGACAATGCGGACAGCCACGAATACTTTGCAGAGAACGCGCCTTTCCTGCCTTGATGCCCGTTGACTCATCAACGTTCTTGAAAATCGGCCCGCGCACGGTTCAATCGGTGCGCGGGCCGTGGTCACGTCGGCAGCAAGGCTGCGGGCGCACATGGCGTTATCTCGCGCTGCTCGCCTTTGCAGGAGTTGGCTTGCCCGCCATGGCCGCTGAAACCCAGCCTTTGCGCTGCACGCTGAAAGCGCCCGCGCGCGTGCCTCTCGGTGAGCCGGTGCTGCTGGAGTTTTCGCTGCACAACGACAGCAACGCGGCCCTTCAGGTGCTTACCTGGAAGACACCGTTTGAAGGCTGGTTCGGAAGCTACGTTCGTGTGCTGCGCGATGGCATTGAGCTGACCTACCAAGGCCCGAGCGCCAAACGCAGCAAGCCGGCGCGCAATGCTTACATTGCAATCGCTGCTCACCAATCCAGCCGCGCGCAGGTCGATCTGAGCCTGCCATTCGAACTCAATCACATCGGGCGCTACCGCGTCGAGCCGCAGCTGATCCTGTTCGATGTGACCACCGCTGCGCCGAAGTCGCTGCCGCGCTCCCCCGATCAACTGAGTTCGCATCCGCTGGAATGCAATCCGGTCGACATCGAGATCATCAGCGCACCAGCATCGAAGCCTTGAACGTCCCAACGGGCCTGCGAAGCCTTATCGCCAGACAGGTCCGGTTCCGCCAAGCCCGACTCATTCAGGTCTGACCGGCACCCGCGCGGGCTGTGCGCTGATGCCATCCCTCCTCAATGCGAGGCACTCGGTCCTTCGACCGCCACCTGAACCGTGACATCGCCCGCCTTTTCAAAGCGCAGCTTCAGCGGGAACTTGTCGCCGGTTTTCAACGGCGCCTTCAGGCCGATCAGCATGATGTGAAAACCACCCGGCGCCAGCTTCGTCGTGGCACCGCCCGGCACGGGGACGCCATCGACCTGCCGCATCCGCATCACATCGCCCTCGAGCTTCATCGTGTGCAGTTCGACAGAGGCGGACACCTCGCTGCTGGCGCTGACCAAGCGATCGTCGGCGCCCTTGTTGTCGACCGACAAAAACGCACCGCCGGCGGTCTGGCCGGTCACGGTCGAACGTGAATAGGGATGCCCGATTTCCAGTGCACCGAAGGTGAACGAATGGGCTTGCGCCGCGACGGACGATGCGGCGATGGTGACAGCGGTCAACCAGGTGGAGATCAGTTTCATGGCGTGTTCCCTGAGGTAAGAGATGGGTTGAAAGATGGAAGAAGCAGAGAGAGAGAGAGAGACAGAGAGAAAGAGAAAGAGAAAGAGAAAGAGAAAGAGAAAGATTCGGCCAGGGGCGCTATTGATCGAAGCGCAACTCGACGTGCAGCGTGCGCTGCGTGTACGGATGAAAGGCCCAGTAGCTGGCGTTGTTGAGGTTGTCGACGCCCAACGCGGCCGACCAGTTCGCATTGATGCGGTACTGCACACGCACGTCAGCCACCAGGAAGCGGCTGACACCGGTGTAGGTGTCACCGTGAGCGTCGCTGTTGTCGAGGCTGCCGTATTGCCGGCCGCTGTAGCGCAGCCCGAGCGTCATGGCCCAGGCGTCGCCGGCGCGGTAGGTTGCACTGGCCGTCGATCGCCATGAAGGCACTCGCGGCTGGCGCTTGCCGACGCTGGCCGGGAACACGTCGTTGCGCACGATTTTCGAGTCGGCATAGGTCAGGCTTGCGTCGAAATCCAGCCCGCGAAGCCAGACGCCCTCTTCACTCAACGCGACTTCGACACCCGTTGTGTGAACGGCATCGATGTTTTGCACGCTGGTAACGTTGGGCGTGATCGTCATATTGGTCTGCGAATACAGCGCGTCGCGGGTGCGCTCATGAAACAGAGTGGCCCGCAGATGGCCCTGGCTCAGCGCGCGCTCGGCGGTCCATTCGCTGGTCCAGGAGACCTCCGGCTTCAGGTTCGGGTCATAGACGGTGGTGATGTTGCTCGTCGTGCCCTGGTACAGCTCGGCCACCGTGGGCATGCGCACCGCGCGGCCCAGCGAGGCCTTCAAGGTCCAGTCCGCGTCGGGCGAGAACGACAGCGCGGCCTTTGGCGAGAAATAGTTTTCTTGTCGGTCATCGAAGGGCAATGTTTTCAGCGCATCGGATACCGCGCCATCGAATGCACGCCAATGCTCCCATCGCCCGCCCAGCACAGCTCGCCAACCATGCGCCAGACGCCAGGCATCCTGCGCCCACAGGCTGTACAAGCTGCTGTCGCCCTGGAAAGATGAATTTCTCATGCCGCTCACGATTGAGGTTACCTCATCGGTGCGCGAAACCTGGGTGCGCAGCTGGAAAGCATCTCGCTGCAGGCCGGCTTCCACGACATGGGTGCCTTGTGGGCCGGCAGGCCGCCAGGTGCCCTTGAAGGCCAGCGTGTTCCAGCCGGTGCCAGCCATGTCGGTCAAGCCGGCCCCATACAGCGGCGCCGTTTCGCCAGGCAAGGCTTGATAAGCGATCGCCGAGCTGCCACTGCGGTCGCGCTGATAGTCATAAAGGCTGGCCGTGGCTTCCCAATCCCAAAGGCCGCGTGTATTGCTCTTCACCGTCAAGCCATGCGCCAGGTGCGTGAGCTCGCCATGTCCGGTCGCGAAATCGGTGGGCAAAAGCCGGTACTGGCGGCCGTTGATGATCACCGAGCCCTGTGTCACGGGGCGCCCTGTAGCGTCACGCAGATAGCTCTCCACCGTGCGATCAACGGTGTTGGTCCAGAGGCCTAACGTGTAGGTCGCGCGCAGTGTGGCGGACAAGTCGTAGGCGAGCTTGATCTTCGCGTGATCCTGCACCGTGTGATTGCGGTTGGTGGCACCCAAGATCCACCAATCGGCTCCCGCTGGGTTGGTGTCCGATACCGCCCCGCTGACCGCGATGCCCGATGCCGTATCGGTGACCTCCGTTGAGGCCGACTTCAAGCGGTTGGCAAAGGCAATCGGCTGGCCCCGGCTGGCGAGCCGGTTGAAATTGACCCACCAGCTCCAATCGCCCTCGCGGCTGCCGAGCGACGCACTGCCCGCGCCGCCGCTCTCGCGCTCATGAGTGCCATACAGCCGGAAGATTTGCGTGAAGGCTTGCAGCTTCAAATGGGCCTCGAAGCGCTGCGGCATGCGGGTGACATAGTCAACCACCGCCCCGGCCGAGTTGCCGGGGTAAGCGGCTGAGAACGGCCCGTACATCACGTCGACCCGCTCGATCTCTTCGGGCGTGATCAAGCCCCAGCGCGGCGTGTAGCTGGCGCCATTGCCCAGCAGGTTCGACAACAGAACGCCATCGGCATAGACAAGCGATCGCGCGCTGTTGCCCGTGCCCGAGGCGCGGGTGGCCAGCACCGCATGGTCGTAGTCACCGATGTAGCGCTTGCGCACGTTCAGGCTCGGAAAGTACTTCAACGCGTCTTCGGCGTCGGTCGCGTTCAGGCGTTGCGCAATGCGCTCGGCGCCAATGCTTTCGGTGGTCGTCGGGATTTCCAGCGGCAAGGTCGATGGCCGACCGCCGGTGACGTTGACGCGGTCCAGCGCCTGCGCATGGCTGGACGGCTTGTCGGTGGGCACCTCGTCTACGGCAACCGTCACCGCCGTTTGCGCGTCGCAAAGCAACGGTGACGTGATCAAGGCGGCAAAGCAGGCACCGCGCTTAATGGAAGTTAGCAAGCGATGCAGGCCCACGTGTGACGACACGCCAGCCGATGAAGAAACAGTACTCACGGAATTCGCCTCGAACAGGCCACGCACAAGGGCGCAGCGATTCACGGAGGTCGAACGAATCGCCCAGCGTCAGGGCGACGCGTCAACCAGCGGCAGACAGTTCAGGCGAAAAAGGGCGGCCCGTGCTTGAGCCGCGCAACCCAAGTCGCGCAGGCATCGGGGGCATTGGAAGAAGCACGCGAGTGGCCGGGCGGCGCGCGCGCGGGCGCAAGCAATACAAACAGTTCGGTGTAATCTGGCGCGCTCACCGACAGCACCATCAACGCGGTCAGTGCGCAATGTTCATCGCCGTGGCCGGCCTGATGATCAGGTGTGGGCTGCGATTGGCCATCTTCCAGGGCCACCGTCGCCACGCCGTAAACGGTGCAGACTTCCACCAGCGTCTTGCCCTGCACATGGGCCGAGGCCGTAGCGAGCATCGGCACCGCCGCCTTCAACAGCAACGCGCACACCATCACCCAAAGGGCAAAGCGTGGGGTCCAGCGGCGGGTCGACATGGGCACGATTGTGCCAAAGCCCACGGCAGGCGCTGTGCGGTGCAAATAGCAGACCTTGCCGACCCGCTTGCCGCAGCCCGTCCACCCTCGGCCGATAATGCAGCGTCACTGCTGCACCTTGCGATCACCGCACTTAGTGATGACAGCCCCGCCTCGGCCCCGCGTGGTCACGGCAAAACTGAAGCGGGTGTCTGCAGAAGCTTTTCTTTCTTACCGCTGCGCCTTGCACGATCAACCGCAGGACACTGCCCGATGAGCATCCAGACCGATGATTTCGCTGCCCCGCCTCG
>CAHJWV010000179.1 GCA_903643055.1 Burkholderiales bacterium
TGCCAAGCGGGATAACTGGCCGCGTAGATCGACGAGGCCGCGAGCAGCGCGGTAAGCATGCTCACCAGGCGCAAGTGGCGCGGGCGTGAGCGGGTGGTAGACGCAATGGCTGGCATGGATGTGGATCTCCAGATGGGCGGCCGGTTGGGCATTCCGGCACTACTGTGGTCGGGTTTTCGCTCAGCTGCGATCACGAATGACGCAGAGCTAGGGCGAACAATTTGACTCTACTCACCCGAATACCATTTAAGTACCACTGACGGGTGAAAGTGGTAATGGTTTGTGCGGGCGACCAGCGGCAAACCCGCTTCGGCCCAGGCCGCAGTGCCATCTCGCGCATATGGATTTCGACCTTCGGGTCGAGCCATTCGTGCAGCTCCTGCGAGACATAGCGCGCCAGCGGGCCGGTGCCACAGGTTACGACCCTGCGCTGCGGCACAAACCAGCCGCCAATCATGTGGCGTTTGCTGGCTGCCGTGCAGCGCGCCTGCGGATCGCGATAGAGCAGGTACTGGCGATAACGGTCTGCGCCGGGCTGGGCATGCAAGGCCGGCAGACAGACAGTCGTCGTGAGCAACCCGGTCTTCTAGCAGCGCGTCGACATCACGGCGAATCACAGCTTCTCGTCCAGCACGTGCCCGCGGGCGCATCAAGCCGACGGTCAGAACGGCTGCAACCGATGCTCAGGCTCGACGCCATCGTGCTTGCGAGGGCCACAGGCGCTGCGTCGCGTGGCCGAGCTGCGCGGCCGGTGCCCGGGCATCGCCGATGCAATCGACGACACCACCGCGCGGCGCGGCCTAGGCGCATGCGGCCGGGCTGAGCGCGGGCTCGTTCGATGGCGCACAATGGATCGTTGACCGCGAAGGCTGGCTGCGGGCCTACGGGCCACCGAAGCGCGTCGGTTGACGAAGGCCGAGCGCATCAAGCACCCCAGCTTCGCAGTCCTCGCCTTCGCTCTCGACCGCTGCCAACAGTCTTGGCGAATTGGTCAAACGCCGACGCACAGACCAGATAACGATCCCATGAATTCTCATTTGCCCTGGCTAAACCAACCCCGTACCGTTATCCGATGAATACATTCTTATCTCTGCCAGCCGCTCACCCGGCTGTTCGTGGGTTGAGACAACCCTCCACGCTGCTGCGCCGCGACCGATGTGATTTCAGCCAAGGGCTAGCTTGCCACCTGCCCACCTGATACCGGCTTGATGGGCCTGAAACTCAGGCCTGCCCGCACCAACCCGCGGCCCCAAGCCCGACCCGCCTTTCTCGGATACTTAGCTCGCCCGGCCATCGTGTTAGCCGGAACCCACCCACCAGGAGTTTCCCCATGCGTGCATTTGTCGCAACCGCTTTGATCGCATTGAGTTCATTGAGCTTGGCCGCATCGCTTCCCTATGACGAAGCCGCAGACGCCAAGGCCGAGATCCAGGCCACGCTTGTCGATGCGAAGAAAGCCAATGTCCCGGTCCTCGTCGTCTTTGGTGCCAACTGGTGCGGCGACTGCAAGCTGCTCGACGCCGCGTTCAAGGGCGAGACCAACGCACCGCTGATCGAGAAAAATTTCAAGGTTGTCAAAGTCAATGTCGGGCGCTTCGACCACAACGTCGAGATCGCCGAAGCGTATGGCGTGCCACTGAAAAAAGGCATTCCAGCCGTCGCGGTGCTGGCTTCGGATGGCAAGGTCACCTACGCGACCCGCGAAGGCGAACTCGCCAACGCCAGGAAACTGGGCGAGCACGGCATCTATGACTTTTTCGTCAAGGTGGCCGACGCCGGCAAATAAGATGAAATATGCCCGGCAAGCACCAGCGGATTTATCGCCTCGCTGGCTGTAAAAAACGCGCTCTTATCAAATGAGGTTTTCAGGAGTGCAAATGGGCTATTTCAATGGGCTTGCAGGCTTCAGCCTCAAGCCAGACGCAGAAGGCAGAACGGGCTCTATCCATTTATTTTGAGTGCTCGGCAAAGGCCGGGTGCGGCCCGATCAGGCTGCCGAGGAAGATGTACGGCAGTTTCTGATTCGCTATTACATGATCATGATCAGTTGACTGGCCGTCGTCGGCATAGGCGCCGCGGTCCATTGGATGGGGTCGGTTGCGATCACACCCGCCCTCGTCGCCTGGTTCTATCTCGGCAACCGATCGCTACCTGCTTTGGGCAAAGCGCCGCTGAGGCTTGCAGCGAGGCAGCCTACCGCTCGAACAGGATGAATTCAACGCGGCTGTACGACGCGCCTGAATCCCTCCACCGATCAGGCCACCACCACCCGGCGCGGGTCGGCGGCGATCCAGATCTCCTCGCGATCGGGCCGCGGCGGGTAGATCAGCTCGGTGTTGATCTGAAGCTTCAAAGCCTTGGCTTCGAGTCCCTCCGATTGCACCTCGCGCTGCCAGCCTTCGGTATAAACCGCACCCCAGGGACCGAGATCCAGGCAGGTGACGTACCTCGGCTGGCGGTAAGAAATCTTGGGCAGCGCCAACAGGTCGGCCACCACGTTATACCCAGCCGAACGACCCAAGGCCATCGCGTGCTGGCATGACATCAGCGCGAAGTTTCCTGCGTCATCGGTCGCGGCGCGCGCTGCATCGCCCGCAGCAAATACGTTCTTGACGCCAATCACCTGCAGGACGCAGTCAACATGCAAACGGCCGACGGCATCGCGCTGGCCTGGGATCTGTTCGGTCAACGAGGTGGCACGCAGGCCGGCCGTCCAGATCACCGTCAACGCGTCGATGCGCTCGCCGCTGGAGGTGACCACGCCGTTGGCATCGATCACCTCGGCTGCAGCGCCCACCTTCCAGCTCACTCCTTGGGCTAGCAGCGCTTTCTCGATCACAGGGCGCGGGCCCGGGCCGAGATCGGGGCCGATCGCATCAGCGCGTTCAATGACGATGACGTGAACATCGGCTTCGGGCCCGAAAACACCGCGCAGGCGCGAAGGCATTTCGGCGGCAGTCTCGATGCCGGTGAATCCGCCACCCACCACCACCACGGTGTTACGTGCACGCGTCGCCGGCAGGCTGGCCAGGCTTTGCAGATGCTGCTCGAGTTCGACCGCCTCATCGAACTGATCGACGCTCCAGGCGTGTTCACGCAGCCCAGCAACCGGTGGCAGAAAAACGCGGCTGCCTGCCGCCAGCACGAGCCGGTCATAGCTCAGGGTGGAAAGCACACCGGCAGCATCGATCACGTCGACCTCCTGCGTGCCAGTGCGAATCGCCTGCACCCAGCCTGGCTGGAATCGAACGCCTACCGCGTCGAACACCGCCGCCAGCGGCGCCTTCATGTCATCGACCGGGCGTGCATAAAGGCGGGGGCGAATCTCCAGGTTCGGCTGCGGTGCGATCACCACGATCTCGACCGAACCATCGTTCTGCTTCGCCCCGTTCAACGCACGGGCAGCGCCCAATGCGCTCCACATGCCTGCGAAACCAGCGCCCACCACCAAGATACGTTTTGCCATTGTGTTGACTCTGCCCTTCATGGGCCGCTGATGCGGCGAAATACTTCAAGGCCCCCTGACGCCACGGCTGCGACGCAGCCTTATCGATCAAGGTGCAGGCACGCCGTGTGAGTTCATGAGGGGAAAAATGACTACGACTATATGAGTCGTAGTCAAGTTTCACAAGCACTCGGCTTTCGGGTAACCACAAGCCCGACTCGCGCGGATACCTTTGTTGATGAGCCTTGTGCTGCGATGGCAATTGACACCCAATCTACGACTCATACAATCCTAGTTTGACTGTGTCACCCTTTGGGCACAGCCTACAGGCCTGAAGGAATCAGGGCCTTGATTCGTTCCTTCAACTCGGAAATTCAGATGAACCGTAGACACACCCATCTCGCGCGGCTAATTGGTGCCGCAGCCCTTGCCGCTTCTGGCGTCGTCCACGCAGCCGATGCCGAAGCACCGCGCGAGACGGTCGCACCGGCCTTCGCTCATGCCATCGCCAACGTGCCCGGCAAGACGCTGACCGCGCTGGTCGTGACTTATCCGCCCGGCGGCACAACGCCAGCCCATCGCCATGGCAAATCGTTCGTCGTCGGTTATGTGCTGGAAGGGGCGATCCGCAGCCGCCTGGGCGATGGCAAGGAACAAGTCTTCCACGCTGGCGAGAGCTGGACGGAAACACCCGGCGCGCACCACACCGTGAGCGGCAACGCGAGCAGTACCGAGCCCGCCAAGATGCTGGCGATCTTCGTCGCCGACAGCAAAGACAAGGACCTGGTGAAGCTCGACCCGAAATAAGCCGCGTCAGCTACGATTGAATCTCCTCCTGCCTTCGGAGTTTGATTGAGTCATATCAGTGTCGGCGTTGAATATGGGCTGCACTGCCTGCTGCACCTGGCTGGCCCGCCGCTCGGCGTTTCGGTGGCCAGCGTGCGCGATCTGGCCGATTTGCAAGGGCTGTCGAACGACTACGTGGCCAAGCTTTTCACCAAGCTGCGCAAGGCCGGCCTGACGGTTGCCATCGAAGGAAAAAACGGGGGCTTTCGCTTGGCCAAGCACGCAGACCAGATCAGCGTGCTGGATGTCGTTTACGCCATCGACGGCATCAAGCCCCTCTTCGAATGCCAGGACGTTCGAGCGCAATGCGCCGTGTTCGACGGGCAGGCGCCACGCTGGGCCACCCGAGGGGTGTGCTCGGTCCATTCGGTCATGCTCAATGCCGAAAAGAGCATGCGAGAGGTTCTCGCGTCTCAGAAGCTGTCTGACCTCATCGCAGGCGTCAGCGCGAAAGCACCTGGCAGCTTCGGCACCCACGTTGTTCGCTGGATGGAAAACCGCGGCGCCTGACGGCCTGCCCCTATCAGTAGACCCGTCAGGAGACCAGTTCTCCGCCCCCACTCGTTGCGGCACCAACATGACGCTCAAGTGATGCGTTATCACCCTCCCGAAGCCCGGCACAAATCTGATCTCGCGTCATTTTGGCGCTGTAAAGACGTTCATCGGCCGTGCGCATCAGCTGCTCGATGTCCTCTGCCGTATTCAGCGACAGCACACATTCGGCGACGCCCCCACTGACCGTGACCGATATCTCGGCCCTGTCGCACAGGGGGCTGGCCCGCGTTTCTTTGCGCACCCGTTCGGCCACTCGCACGGCCTGCGCAACATCTGTATCGGGCAGCACCATCACGAACTCTTCCCCGCCCCAACGGGCTGTGATATCACCGCGCCTCGAATACTTCGTCAGCCTGCTGGCAAAGCCACGCAGCACTTCATCGCCAGTCGCGTGGCCATATCGGTCATTGACCTTCTTGAAGTGGTCGATGTCAAAGATCACCAAGCTCAGCGGGCGCTTGGCGCGATGAGCGCGTTCAATGTCGCGCTCAAGCAGCGTCATCAAGCCACGGCGGTTCAGCAGGCCCGTCAATGCATCGCTGGTGCTCAACTCGGCCAGTTGCTGGCGCACCTGCTCCTGCAGCAAGGTCATGAAGCCCAGCGTCAACAACAGGCTCACGACGATTTGCGTCAGCAGCCCCCGGACCAGAGCGTCCGAGACATTCGGGTTGGCAAATGGACCCACAGCCGCCACGCGCAAGATCATCATCACAAAGGTGACGCAGGTGATCGTCAGCATCACGCGTGCGCCCCAATAGCGCCGGCTCAGGCGCACGAGCGGCAGCATCAGAAGCACTGATCCCACTCCCACTACCGCGCCCAAGGCTCTCAGGCGGATGGCGCCGTCATCGATCACACCCCAAGACAGCGCCATCCAGGCAATTGAAATGCAGCAAGATTCCAAAGGCGCGCGATACCAATTGAGGCGTTGACCCTCCACCCTCAGCAGCGCACGCCGGCGCCACCAAAACGCAGAAGCAACGAAAGCACCCGGGATGACACCCGCTGGCACGCCATCGACGAACGACAACCTCAGCCCGGCCAGAAGCGGCGATCGCTGTTCATGCAGAAGCGCCAGGTTGGCCAGATAGAGGCACAGATCGGCCGTGGCCCAGCTGATCGGGCCGGCCGTCACTTGCCGAAGCGTCAACCGGTTGACGACCAACATCAGCGACACGATGAAGCAAATCAGCGTGTTCACCACGATGATCGTCGGCAGGTCCAGAACGAAGGTTTGATTCACGATGCCGCTTTATCGGCAACGCACATTCTTCCTTTAAATCCCGGGCTTTCCCAATCCGACAGCCGCCCTGAAATTGGGTGGTTCGTTGGATGGTTCGGCTTGGCTACCGCCACGCTTGGCAGCATGTCGGGCACGGGTATGGTCGGCCAGCACATGGCGCGTCAGGCTCGAAGCCCAGCCGAAAGTGCGCGCGCGATGCCCACTGAATTTGGCCCTGACGCGCCAGGCGGAGGTCGGCTGCATGAACCAGGACGTGCGCTGCAGCGTATGACCGTCGCGTTCGCGCCGCAGATGATGCCGGGCGAGCTGCCTCGACTCGTCATCGGCCAAGGGCAGCAATCGATCTAACGCGGTCACGTCACGCAGAGTTCAGCGTTGAAGCAATTCGGTCGTGGCGCTCGAATCAAGCGCCATCTCGGCCGCGGCCAGCTGCCGACCGAAGAATCTGTGCGTCAACTGCATGCCATCCTCCTCGTTGTTTGGGTCGGCCTGCTGCGCCGCCTCACCTCAGAGGCACCGGCGCAGATCGCTTGCCAGACGCAAAGCCTGCTCGGGCTCAAGCGCAGAGACGGTAATGCGCAATGCATGCGCCGTGGCCTGGACCCCGAACGGTTCGCCCGGCCGGATCAACCAGCCCTGTTTCGCCATGCCCAGCACGACGGTGTTGCTGTCGGCCTCCAGCGGCACCCAGACGTTGAAGCCGTCCGCGGCCATGGCCTCGATGCCTTGCTCATGCAATGCATGAACCAAAGCCTCCCGATTCGCCCGGTAGTCGTGCCGTGCCTGCTGGATCAAATCGGCCACATCCTGCGATCGCAGGCACGACTCCACGAGGTCCTGCAGCAGATGGCTGACCCAGCCCATGCCGGATGACAAACGCAGACGCAGGCGTTGCGAGGTCATCGGGGCGCTCGCAACGAATGCCAAGCGAAGGTCCGGCCCCAGCGCCTTGGACACCGACCGGACCACAGCCCATCTCGTGCAGGTCTCGGGAATGACCGACGCATAGGGCACGTCAGACAACAAAGCGTAGTGGTCATCGACGATCACGAACACCAGGGGGAACTGTGCCAGCACCCGACGAATCTCTGCGGCCCGATCAGGCGTCAAGCTGCAACCGGTCGGGTTGTGTGCACGCGGAGTGATGAGCACCACGCGCGCGCCTGCCTTCAGCGCCTGCATCAAGGCATCCGGCCGCATGCCTTGTGCGTCGACAGGAACGCCGACAGCATTCATTCCGGCGATGCGAAGCGCGTTGATCGTGCCGAGGAAGCATGGGTCCTCCACTGCAATGCGATCGCCTTTCACCAGATGCGCCGCAGCAAGGCGCTCGATGGCGTCGACAGCGCCATGCGCGAGATTGAGTTCCAGCGCGGGTGGGCAATCCGGCTCAAACCACTGCCGCCCGAGCTCGCTCAAACTCGGGTTCATTGGCTCGTCACCATACAACCTTGGAGTTGCCGACAAACCGGCGGACATCCATCTCACCTGCGGCAACCCATGCGGGCCGGGGTTGCCGCTGGCCAGATCCACCAGCGGTGAGGCCCCTTGGCGCCCCTCCTGCTCGCCCGGCGTGGCGTGGCTGCAGATGCGTGTGCCCAGACGCCCTCGTGTTTCAGCCAGGCCGGTGTCACTCAGCCGCTTGTAGGCCGAGGCAACCGTGTTGCGGTTGACGCCCAGCTGCAGGGCGAGATCTCGCACCGGCGGCAAAACCTGCCCCGGTGGCAACTCACCCGATTGGACTTGCTGCCTCACGCTCTCGACGATGTCCAACACGGTGAAACCATTGATTGGCATTTTGACCTAGGACAATATACAGTTTATCTTGTGTCAATCTTAATCGCCCGTCCAGGGCCTGGCCGCCATGTACGTCCCGCATCCATTCCAGGAAGTGCGCACCGAAGAGATCACAAGACTCATTCAGGCCCATCCGCTGGGGGCGCTCGTCACCCATGGCGCCGGTGGGCTGAGCGCGACCCACCTTCCTTTCGAATGGGCACCTCAAGAGGGGCCTCATGGTGCGCTTCAGGCCCATGTGGCACGCGCGAACCCGGTCTGGACGGACAACCAAGACGGCGACGAAGTGTTGGTGATCTTCAAAGGCGCCGATGCCTACATCTCACCGAACTGGTACCCCAGCAAGCACGAATTCCACAGGCAGGTCCCGACCTGGAACTACCAGGTCGTTCATGTCCACGGGAAGCTTCGCATCCGGGATGACGAGATGTTCCTGCGGCGTGTTCTTGCGAAGTTGACCCGAGCGCACGAAGCCCGAGCCGGTGGCGCCAAGCCTTGGAAAATGGGTGACTCCGAACCGGGGTTCATTGATTCGTTGCTCACCGAGATCGTCGGCATCGAAATTCGGGTCGAACGCATCGTCGGTGCATCGAAGCTGAGCCAGAACAAGGAAGCGCGCGATCGCGCGGGCGTCGTCTCGGCCCTGCGCGAACAAGGCTGCAACGGTGTCGCCGAAGCGACACTCAACGCCGGGCATCGAATTCCTGAAATCGGCAAATAACGCGCAAGCGGGGCGCCGACATGTGGGTGGCGCAGCGCAAGGTGCTCAAGCAAATCCCATCCGATGAATGCGACGACTCGTGACTTTCGTTTTTCTTTACGCATATTCGCGCAAGCCTCATCACGCTCGACCTCGTTCCCCTAATCTTCAGGGATTGCGGCCGATCTTGGTCGCCATCGGAAAGTTCACATGCCAGGCACAAAAATAGGCAGTCCAGTCGGCGGAGTCACGAATATCGCGACACCGGCAATAGTCCCGGGCGGGCTTGCCCGCACTGTTCGCCCTGTCAACACATCGGTGCCGGGTGCGATTGGCAATCTTAGCTCTCGCGTCAGCCCGAGTTCCACCATTGCGCCTAAGAACGCTGCCAGTCTTTCGGCGCTGGTTCGACCACAAGCGAGCCTCGGTGCGAAGAGTATTCCGGGAGAGCATCTCTTTTTCTTGGGAGCGAATATCTCGACACCCAAGGAGCTAAAAGATGCACTCGTAGACTTCGAGGACGCGCAGAAGTCGGGTACGCCAGCTGTTCTCATCTCGGGCGGTGGCGTCGACAGCACCATGGCGGCGATAAAGGCACATCTCGGGGGCGCCAACGTCTTGCTGATTGAAACGCGCAAAGCTTCTACCGGGAGCAGCGTTCTTGCAGCGCTCGCAGACAAATCGTCGCCAACGAACGCCCACCCCAAGGACGGCCTGAAGAGCGACGCGTCGGGTGTGATCGACCCCGCCCACATGCACTATCAAGACCTGAGCCAACTCAGCGACTCACCGCATCCCGCCAGCCAGTCTGGCTTCATGGAGGCAGGGCTCAACAAGCTCTTGCTGGAAAGCGGCGTGAAAGTGGCAAAGGGTCAGGTCGACTTGGTGAAATCGGGCGACCAGATGACGCCACAAATCAAGATCGGCGAGAAGACCGTGGAGCCGCAGCCCGGCTTCAAGTTCGACGGCTTGCTTGGGTTCGAAAACACCGCCGAGAAGAACGCACCCTAACAAGCAGAGTACGCGAACAACGGCACAGGCAGCGCCTGAGTTCGAGCTATCCACGCTGAAAAAGCCTTGCCCGCAACTCACGCGGGCAAGGCGCCCGCCGGCGATTCTCTCGCCAGGCTGGCTCGCTTCGATGGGCTGACACGGTGCTGGATTTCAGCCGCGAGCAAGAGAAGCTGCGTTCACCTCACCCTGTAGCCAAGGCTTGGTGAGAACCTGCCAAACCGTCCATCAGTGCAACGCTGAAACCCTGAGACGCCTTCGTGGCCTTCATCTGCGGTCATCCTCTCGCTAGGCCGTGTTAACAATTAGACTTACGGCGAGAAGAGGATACGGAAGCTGACGAGAAAGCTGTTGAGCGAAGGTGAATGGAAAAGGATGGAACCGCTGCTGCCGGGTAAGGAAAGCGATTGCGGA
>CAHJWV010000180.1 GCA_903643055.1 Burkholderiales bacterium
ACCTTCAGCGCGTTGCGTCCGAATGACCTGGTCTGGAACTATGTGGTCGGCAATTACCTCAAAGGCGAGACGCCACCGCCGTTCGATCTGTTGTACTGGAACAGCGACAGCACCAACCTGCCGGGCCCGATGTATTGCTGGTACCTCCGCAACACTTACCTCGAAAACAATCTGGTGAAGCCAGGTGCCGTGACGGTGTGCGGTCAGAAACTCGATCTCGCCAAACTCAATGTGCCGACGTATGTGTATGGCTCGCGCGAAGACCACATCGTGCCCTGGGATGCGGCTTACCTGAACACGCAGGTGCTCAAGGGCAGCAAGACGCGTTTCGTGCTCGGCGCGTCGGGCCACATTGCCGGCGTCATCAATCCGCCGGCGAAGAAGAAACGCAGCCACTGGATCGGCGCCAGCGCCGCTTTGCCCACCGATGCGCAGGCCTGGCTCGACAAGGCCCGTGAGCACCCGGGCAGCTGGTGGACCGACTGGTCGGAATGGCTGCAGGCGCTCTCGGGCAAGCAGGTGGCTGCGCCCAGGACCGCAGGCAATCGCCAATACAAGATCATCGAACCCGCGCCGGGCCGTTACGTCAAACAAAAGGCCTGAAGCAGAAATCTTGAAGGCCGTTGTGACGAATCGGCTGTGTGACGAATGAAGCCCGATGACGCGGCGATGACAGCGCCGCCGGCCGTGCTGGGTCATTCTTGACACGGTAGGGCGCCAAAGAACACAGTTCCTCTCAGACCTCAGACAACCAGGAGTACCCCATGACTGACATCGTGATCGTTGCCGCGGCCCGCACCGCGGTCGGCAAATTCGGCGGAAGCCTCGCCAAGATTCCGGCCTCGGAGCTGGGTGCTGCGGTGATCGTCGAGCTGCTCAAGCGCGCCAAGCTGAGCGGCGACCAGATCAATGAAGTGATCCTCGGCCAGGTGCTGACAGCCGGTGTCGGCCAGAACGCGGCTCGCCAATCGGTGATCAAGAGCGGCTTGCCGCAATCGGTGCCCGCCTTGACGATCAACGCGGTTTGCGGCTCGGGCCTGAAGGCCGTGATGCTGGCTGCGCAAGCCATTCGCGATGGCGACTCGGAGATCGTCATCGCCGGCGGCCAGGAAAGCATGAGCCTGTCGCCGCACGTGCTGCCGGGTTCGCGCGATGGCCAGCGCATGGGCGACTGGAAGCTGGTCGACACGATGATCACCGACGGCCTGTGGGACGTCTACAACCAGTACCACATGGGCATCACCGCCGAGAACGTGGCGAAGAAGTTCAACGTGAGCCGCGAAGCGCAAGACGCGCTGGCATTGGCCTCGCAGCAAAAAGCTGCCGCGGCGCAAGATGCCGGCAAGTTCAAGGACGAGATCGTGCCGTTCACGATCCCGCAGAAGAAAGGCGACCCAGTCGTCTTCTCCGCCGATGAGTTCATCAATCGCAAGACCAACGCCGAAGCGCTGGCCGGGCTGCGCCCTGCATTCGATAAGGCCGGTGGCGTGACGGCTGGCAATGCTTCGGGCTTGAACGATGGCGCGGCCGGTGTGGTCGTGATGACGGCCAAGAAGGCCGATCAACTGGGCCTGACGCCGCTTGCGCGCATCAAGAGCTACGCAACGGTTGCGCTCGATCCTGCCCTCATGGGCATCGGGCCGGTGCCGGCGTCGCAAAAAGCCTTGCAGCGTGCCGGCTGGAAGGCCAGCGATCTCGATCTGCTCGAAATCAACGAAGCCTTCGCAGCACAAGCTTGCGCGGTGAACAACGAGATGGGCTGGGACACCAGCAAGGTCAACGTGAATGGCGGCGCGATCGCCATCGGTCACCCGATCGGTGCGTCGGGTTGCCGCATTCTGGTCACGTTGCTGCACGAGATGCAGCGCCGGGATGCAAAGCGTGGCATTGCGAGCCTGTGCATTGGTGGTGGCATGGGCGTTGCACTGACAGTGGAGCGCTGAAGAGCAAGTCAGTTGGGGGGAATCCCGGTTGACCGGCCGGGATGGGGGCGCGACGCTCGGCACTTGACTGGACAAGTTCATTGACAGCCCTGCCGGGCGCGTTGCTAGCGGTGCATCCGCTCAACGTCGCCCGCAGGGCTGACATCTTTATTCAGCAACCTTCACGTTTCACGACCCGTCGCTTTACTGCATTCAAATCAAGGAGAAGAAGAATGACCCAGAAAATTGCTTACGTCACCGGCGGCATGGGCGGCATCGGTACCACCATGTGCCAGCGCCTGCACAAAGACGGCTTTGTGGTGGTGGCCGGTTGCGGCCCGAGCCGCGACTTCAAGAAATGGCTGGATGAGCAAAAGGCGCTGGGCTATTCCTTTCATGCGTCGGTCGGCAATGTCGGCGACTGGGAATCCACCGTCGCTGCGTTCCAGAAGACCAAGGCCGAACTCGGCTCGATCGACGTGCTGGTCAACAACGCCGGCATCACGCGCGACGGCATGTTCCGCAAGATGAGCCGTGCCGATTGGGACGCCGTGATCGAGACCAACCTGACCAGCCTGTTCAACGTCACCAAGCAGGTGATCGACGACATGCTGGAAAAAGGTTGGGGCCGAATCATCAACATCAGCTCGGTGAATGGCGAGAAGGGCCAGTTCGGCCAGACCAACTACTCGGCTGCCAAGGCCGGCATGCACGGCTTCACGATGGCGCTGGCCCAGGAAGTGGCGAACAAGGGCGTGACGGTGAACACCGTGAGCCCGGGCTACATCGCAACCGACATGGTCAAGGCGATCCGGCAAGACGTGCTCGACAAGATCGTCGCGGGCATCCCGGTCAAGCGCCTGGGTACGCCGGATGACATCGCGTCCATCGTTTCTTGGGTGGCATCGAGCGAATCCGGCTTCGCGACGGGCGCTGACTTCTCGGTCAACGGCGGCCTGCACATGGGCTGATGGGCTGACCGCCATCGCCAATGGTTGCGTCTGCGCATCACTTTCTGGGGCCTTCGGGCCCCAGATTCTTTGGGAAGCCGGATGCGGTCGCGTTGCGCGACGGCGCTGCGTCGCAGCTTGCGACAATCACGGTCCGATGAAGCCGATAGCCTCTGCCTTGTTTCACATCGCGTTCTATCAATTCGCCCGGGTGGATGAACCCGAGCGGCTGGCTGCATGGTTACGCGAACTGACGCGTGATCTGCGGGGCAGCATTCTGGTCGCCACCGAAGGCCTCAACGGCGTGCTGGCCGGGCCTGCGCCCGCGCTGGATGGATTCGAGCGGGCTTTGCGGCAAGACGGCCGGTTTGCGGCGATCGTGTTCAAGCGCAGTGCCTGCGTTACTGCGCCGTTTGCGCGCATCAAGGTCCATGTGCGGCCGGAGATCGTGGCGGTGGGAGTCGATAAAGGTGATGCGCCAGGCCATCACGTGAGCCCGAAGGCCTGGCGCGAATTGATTGCGCGCGACGATGTGGTGGTGCTCGACAACCGCAACAGCTTCGAGTATCGGCTCGGCCGCTTCAAGGATGCGGTGGACCCGGGCGTGCGGAACTTTCGCGACTTTCCGGCTTATGTGCAGGCGCATGCGCCGCAGTGGAGAGCCGAGGGCAAGCACATCGCGATGTATTGCACCGGCGGCATTCGCTGCGAAAAAACCAGCGCCTGGATGCAAGGCCTGGGGCTGCAAGTCAGCCAACTCGACGGCGGCATCCTGAACTACTTCCAGACCCTGCCGGATGCGCAGCAGGATTGGATCGGCGAATGCTTTGTCTTCGACAACCGCATCGCGCTCGATACCCATCTGCAGGAAACCACCACCACGGCCGAGCAGGTCTATGAAGGCGACCCGGAAGACGCCTGGCGGCTGCAGCGCGCGCGCCGCCTGGACGAAGCCGGGTGACGCGCAAGCAAGGCGCCTTGCCACCGGCGGCACCTGTCAGCCGGCACGGCGTGGGGCCGAGTTGCGTGGCCTTGCCGATGGGGCCGTGGCCCACGATCGCGGCCTTTCTGATCGAGCGTTTTCCGAAGATCGACCGCGTTGAATGGCTCGCGCGCATCGAGCGCGGGGAGGTGACCGATGCGCAAGGCCATTCGGTGCAGCTCGACACGCCTTATCGGCCGAACACCAAGATCCACTACTACCGCAGCCTGGCGGCCGAGCCGCGCATTCCGTTCGAAGAGAGAGTGCTGTATCAGGACGATCTGATCGTCGTTGCCGACAAGCCGCACTTCCTGCCGGTCACGCCCTCGGGCCGTTATCTGCAAGAGACCTTGCTGGTGCGCTTGAAGCAGCGGCTGGGCATCGACAGCTTGGCGCCGGTGCACCGCATCGACCGAGAGACGGCGGGCCTCGTGCTGTTCACTGTGCAACCCGAAACCCGCGGTCGCTATCAGGCGCTGTTTCGCGATCGCGTGGCCAATAAGGTCTATGAAGCGGTGGCGGGTTGGCGCGCCGATTTGGCATGGCCGATGAACTTGCGCAGCCGGCTCGTCGACGGCGATTCGTTCATGACCGTGCGCGAAGTGCCAGGCGAGGCGAATGCGCAAACGCAGGTGGAGTTGATCGATCGATCCGACGCACACGGCCTCTACCGGTTGCGGCCTTTGAGCGGCAAGCGGCATCAGCTGCGAGTGCAGATGGCCGCGATCGGCCTGCCTTTGCTGAACGACCAGATCTATCCCGTGCTTCAGCCGGACACGCTGCAGCCTGATTACGCCAAGCCCTTGCAGTTGCTTGCGCACTCATTGGCCTTTATCGATCCGGTCAGCGGCGTGGCGCGCAGCTTTGAGAGCCGACAGCGCCTGAACTGGCCGCTTCAGCGGGCGCAAGCGGATTGAGCCGCCGGCTGCCCCGCTTGGGTTCGACGCCCTTGGTGAGACCTCTCAAGAAACAGGAATGGGGTTCTGAGTCTTCATGCGGCGGCAGTGGTTGCATTGATCTCAAACCCGAGCGCTGC
>CAHJWV010000181.1 GCA_903643055.1 Burkholderiales bacterium
CATGGACCGGCTCGCCCAGTACTGGATCGAGCGCGCCGACCGCATGTACCCCGTCATCGAAATCGACGCTGGTCGCACGGTCGACCTCGCGTTCACCAAGGGCGTCGAGCTGGACATCATGCCCGGCGACGAAGACGCAGAGTCGGTCCAGGCTGCCTCGGGTCGCAACCTGGATCGCAGCACTGAGATCTCCACGTTGTTCAAGGACATGTGACTTCAATGAACAAGCCCATCCTCTTCACCGCAGTTCAAACGATCCTGACTGGCCTGGGGGCCCTCCTCATGCTCGGCGTGAACGCCTTGATGATCGTCGTTCTCGGTTCAGCCCTCTCTTTGTCGGCACACGCCCAAGAGGTCGAAGGTGCCCAGATGCTGGCCAAGCTGCGTCAAATGCAGCCCGCGACGAAGTTCGACAGCGTGAAGCCCTCGCAGCTGCCCGGGCTCTTCGAGGTCACCATGGGCCGCAACCTCGCTTACGTCGACGCCAGCGGCCGCTATTGGCTGTTCGGCCACGTCTGGGACATGCAGACCCAGACTGACATCACACAGGAGCGCATGGCCGATCTGGATCGGGTGGACTTCAAGCAGCTGCCCACCGAGCTGGCGATTCGCTTCGTCAACGGCAAGCCGCTGCGCACGCTGGCGATCTTCGCCGACCCCAACTGTGGCTACTGCAAGGTGCTGGAGAAGGAGTTGCCTCAACTCGAAGACACGCAGATCTACCTCTTCCCTGTCGGCATCCTCGGCCAGGACTCCATGAACAAGGTTCAAGCCATCTGGTGCAGCGCCGATCGCGCTGCAGCTTGGAAGGCGTGGATGACCAAGGCGGATCAGCCCGCTGCCCCGTCTGCCGCCTGTCTGGCTGCCGCGCCGGTCGAACGCTTGAGCCAGCTGGCCAAGTCACTTCGTGTCGAAGGCACGCCGACCTTCATCGCCGCTGATGGCCGCAAACGCGCAGGCGCGCGCTCTGCGGCAGAGCTGGCCGCCTGGCTCAGCCATCCGTCAGTAAGCGACGGCCAGGCCGTCTCTCTGAAATCCACAAAGGAATAAGCATCGTGACGTCTTTCATCTTCGGCGCTCGCATGCGCGCCATCCTGGCCGCAGCCATCACAACCAGCGTGCTCTCGGGCTGCGCTGGGTTTTTCACCGGCTACGACGCTGACAACCAGTTCAAGTGCAAGGCGCCTCCTGGGGTGCAATGCCAGTCGATCAGCGGCGTCTATGCAAACGCTCAGGGGGGTGGCTCTGGCACGGGACCAGCCGCGCCTCAGCAAGGCCGCAGTACAACCGGCTCCGCAACGGGCGCCCTGCCCATGCCAGCCGCACGCAACATGGGCGCTGGCCAGCCGCCGACCTACTCGGGCGCCATCCGTTCCGAGCCAACGACCATCCGCACCTGGGTCATGTCGTACAAGGACACGGACGGCGACATCGTTGACCAGACCTATGTCTACATGGCCCTGGATTCTGGCCACTGGATGATCGAGCACGCGCAGCAGCTGGTCCGAGACAGCTACGCGCCCGCACGTCCCACCCGCGCGCTGGGCACGGGCCTTCCGTCGGCCAGCACGGGCTTGCCCACACGCCCGGCGTCCGAGCCCAACGGCAAAGCATCCGTGCACGGACTGGACGCAGCCCCGGACATCGGCGCGGGCACGGGCACGGTTGGAGGCTCTGAGCAGTCCAACGCCCAGGATCCCGCTTCGATCATTCGCAAGATTCAAGACGCGATGCGCCGCGCGAATCAGCCCGGCTCCGCTGCGCCCTCGCCGGCAGACGAGTCCGCTCCTCAACCTACCCCCTGATCAGGAGCACCCGATGCTGGACCAGTTGAAACGCCTGTTTGCCGTCAAGCCCATCGAGCTGTTTGATGCGTCTGCGCATTTCGCAAGCGGCGATGTGGAAGTGGACCCCACCGACCCGAGTGACCGGCTTGCCCACTGGCTGCCCTACAGGGCCTACGACAAGGCCGCCGAGGTCTTCGTGAATGAAGACTCGATCGGTTGCGTGATCGGCTTTACGCCGCAGACCGGCGCCGATCAATCCATGGTCGACAGCCTCAAAGGCATCTATTCGATCCTGCCCGACAACACCGGGCAGCAGTTCACGCTCTTCGCCTCACCGCACATCGGCGACATCTTGAAGCGCTATGCCTCCATGCGCCGAAACGATTTTGACCATTCGGAGGTCATTGCCGAGTTCGGCCGGCCAGGTCGGCACGAGAACATCTCGCGCACCATGGCCCGGCGCCGGTTCGCCTTCATGAAGTCCGGCGTGATGGAGTCGCTGGTGCCTTCGGTCCCTCTGATGGTTCGGGACTACAAGGGCTTCTTCTGCTTCACGCTGCCGGGTGGCATCAACGACACGCATCGCGTCAGCGAACTCTCCGAGTTGCGCGACCAGATCATGTCGACGTTCCGTACCGCGGGGTTCCATGTTCGCAACTGGAACGCCACCGAGCTGATCAACTGGACCGCGGACTTCTGCAACGCGCAGCGCTTCTATGGAGAGCGTGCACACCTGACCTACGACGAAGACCGGCTCATCAATGAGCAGTGCGTGGGCCCGGATGCCTATTCCAACTGGCGCGACCCGCGCCGCGCGATCCTTGCCCAGGGTGGCGCCGAAGACAAGCACGCCGTGGACATGCGCATGATGGTGGTCGACAAGTACCCCGAGCGCAATGCCTTGTGGAACATGGGCATGCTCATCGGGGACCTGTTC
>CAHJWV010000182.1 GCA_903643055.1 Burkholderiales bacterium
AGTGCCAACCCGCCGAGAGCGCCCTGTGCGATCGCGACCAGCACGTTGCCCTTGACGGTGGCCCGCACGACGGTGGCGAACTTGGTGAACAGCTCGCGCTTGTGCTCGGCATTCAGCGGAATGGCGTCCTTGATGCGCCGCGACAGCGATGAGCCATCGCGCAGCAGGAAGAACATCAGGTACAGCATCACGACAAAGCTCACCAGCACATCGAAGGTGTTCTGGCCGATGTTCAGTGCATGCGTCGCAATGACCTGGCTGCCTTCGGTGAAGCCGGCGCTAAGCTTGTCTTGCAGGTCGGAGAGCTTGCCCAGGCCGAAGCGGTCAAGCAGCGAGGTCACCCATTCGGGCAGCGCGGCGGTGATCTGGCCGAAGTAATGCGCGAAGTTCAGCTCGCCACTCTGGATGCGCTTGTAGACGACCGAGCCCTCCTGGACCAACGAGGCCGTGATGAACGCAAGCGGCAGCACGACGATGACGAGGATGACCGCCAGCGTCAGCAAAGCGGCCGGCGTGCCCCGATGCTTGAGCTTGCGCAAAAGCCAGCGGTGCAGCGGCGCAAACAGGATGGCCATCACGACACCCCAGAAAACGGCGCCGAAAAAGGGCAGCAGGATCCAGCCAAAAGCCAGCGTGACGACCGACAGCAGCAACAGGAATACCTTGGATTCCAGGCGGGGAGATTTGACCGGTCGGGGGGAATTCATCGGGCGTTCAGCGGCGTGAGAGCGCCCGGGCCGGGCAAGGGCGCCATGGTATCGGGTGTTCGCGCCGGGGCCGCTGGCAGGCGCTTGAAAGAATCAGCCAGGCCGTGGTGCTGATGCACCGCGGCCTGCGTCGATTCAGCGCGGCGCGTACCCGGCCTGGCTCAGCACCGAGACAAGACTTTGACGATCGGCCTGACTGTCAACGCGCACCTGATGCGAAGCCAAATCGACTTCCACGCGAGCTTGCGGATCGGCGGCCTGGAGTGCCTGTTTGACGGACTGGACGCAATGGCCGCAGCTCATGGAGGGGATGTAGAACTCAAGCATGGCAATGGATTTCGGAAAGAGGTGTTACTGAAGAATCGCAGAGTGCGGCTTCCGATCCTGGCAATGTCAAGTGTGTGGGCCACCACATGACCTGTAAAGCACATCGGCGAAGGTTACGCAATTGAATCAGCATGCGACGAACTTCTGAAACTTGGCGCGCATCTTCGAGATAATGTTTCGCAGTCGGCCTGCCTTCCTCATTGCTCTGACTGGACGTCTTGCAGGCCCGGTTTGCCCCTGTTGTCACCCGAAGAAAGCGCCGATGTCGTCTTCCGCACTCGCCATTCTTATCGTTGTCACGCTCGCGGTTCTGGGCCTTGTCTACTGGATTTTTGCTCGCTACCGCGCCGAGGTTTTGCGAAAGCAACACCAGCTTGACCTCGAGCGGCTGCATCGCACCTTGAACGACGCGGTGCGCGAAAACCGTGACCGCGTGGCCTTGCTGGCGCGCCAGTCGGATGAATTGCAGCGGGCCACCCGCGCCTTGCATCAAACCCGCCGCGAGGTGGCCGAGTTGCAGCCGCTGAAAGAACAGATCGACCGGCTGAAAGGACACATCGCTGTCTTGCAGGCCGAGATCGAACACCATCGGCAAATGGTCGAAGCGCTGCGCAGCAGCGATGAGTTCGCCGATACGCTGGTGGATGACGATGATGAAGAGCTTGTGCAACACGAAGCTGTTGGCGTGGTAGCCTGATCTGGAAGTCAGCCGTTTCGTGGGGTCATGGGCCGGCCTGAAGGCCATCGGCGGACGGCCCAGTGCAAACTGCAAATTGGTTTGCCGGGGAGATGTTCGTGAAGATGCTTCGCCTTCTGTCTTTCATCGCGCTGGGGTGGCTTAGCCCGCCTGTTCACGCCGAAGCCTTGCGCTGCAATGGCCGTATTGCCGGAGTCGGTGACACGCGCTTGTCGGTGTTGCACAAATGCGGCCCGCCCGTGCTTCAAGACTCTTACTGTGCTCCGGTCTTTTATGGCCCGAGCTTGCAAGCCGTACCCGAGCCCTTTGCGAGCTTGGCGGTACCGTGTCAGCCGGTGGATGTGTGGCTGTATGACCGTGGGCAAGGCAATTTGATGGCCACGGTGCGATTTCGCGCAGGGGTCGTGCAGTCCATCGTCTACGGGCGTGAGCCCGAATAAGAAGCGGCCGGGCGGTTCGGCTTTGGCAAATCGCCGACGGCCTCAACAAGGTGCCGGTGCGGCGCAGAGATCACCGGCTGCGCTTGCCTGTGATCGTGGCTTCGTCATTTGCCGAACAGGCCCTTCACCAGATTGCCAACGCCTTCGACCACGCCGCGGACGCTAACGCCAAGCGATTCGGCCAGGCCCGATGCCAACCGGGTGGCCAGGCTTTCGTTCAATGAAAACGAGGGGTCGTCGAGCCGGCCATCGAGGGCGAACTTCACCTGGATGCGGCCATCGCGGCTCATCGCCGCCAAGACGGCCTGCCGCGGCACCCCGGCAAAGGTGCTGAGCAGGCCGCTGCTGCTGTTGAGTTCCAGGCCGGTCAGCGTCACTTCACCCGGCGCATGCAACTGCATCTTGGCAACGGTTGCTTGCACCGACAGATCGAGCTGGCCGCGCCGGATGCCACCCTCGCTGAGCTTGAGCAGGTAAGGCTGCAACACGATCATGTCGATGCCATGGAACTGCGCCGCGAGTTTGGCGTCGCGCGTGGATGGCGTCAGCTGGCCGTGGATGGCAATCCGGCCGTCGTGCTGCACGCCCTTGAGCACGCCGCTGAGATCGATGTCGATCGCTTGATCGAGCCCGGGCAATGCCAAAGGGCCGGCGCGTGCGTCGAGCTGTGCCAGTTGCAGTCGGTGCGGCGTGGCGGTCTTCAGCGAGCCGTCGAAGAAATCGATCGCGGCGTTATCGAGGTGGATGGCACCGATCGTCAGCGTGGTGTCGCTGGCTTTCGTGCCCGCGTTGGCCGGTGCCTGGGTTGACGCGCTGGGTGTTTCGAGCAGCGAAGGCAAGAGCCGCAACTTGCCCTCGCGGGTGCGCAGCATCGACAGATAGCCATCGTGCACGGTGATGCTCGCGACGCGCCATGGCGCATGCGCCCCTGGCGACCACAGGTTGCGCAGATCCGGCCGCACCGTGACGCGCGCCGCACGCAGTTCGTCTTGCGCAGGCCAGCCCTTCAGGCCGGGCGCCGCGATGCGCAAGTCTCGCAATTCGATGCCGGCCCAGCCAAGGTCGATGGTGCCGACGCTGGCACGCGGCCCGAGCGCTGCCACGATGCGCGACTGCAGCAGCCGTGACGACATTTGCAGGCCCATCCAGGCGGTCAACAGCAAGAGCGCGGTACCGCCCGCGATCCAAACCCATCTTGACGACTTCATTGGCGACTTCACATGCATGACCGATTGTCGAGCAAGCGCGGCACCGGGAGCTAAGCCACGCGCGCGTGAGCTTGCCGAAGCTGCTGTTGCTTGGGCGACGCCGCAGGCATCAGGACCGAAGGCGTGTAGGGCGATCGGTGCAGGCCGAACGATCGCCGCTTCGGCCTACGCTCAGCCACCGTCTCATCACGGATCGATCGGCGCCGTCAGTTGATCTCGTCGCTGGACTTCAGCGCCTTGCATTGGGCATGCTGGGCCCAGCGCTGCTGTGCGCATTGGGTTTGCATGCAACGGTAAAGCGCGAACTCGGTCCGGTTGCGGCATTCGTCGCGTGGTGCCGTGGCGGGCTTGGCCGCGTCCGCGCGCTGCTCGGCGCCACTGGCAGGCCGCGCAGCCGAACGCAGGCCGGTTGCCGAGCCGGAAACGGGTGCGGATGACGATGACGATGACGATGACGATGGTGCGCGCAGGATTTCAGGCGCCACCGAGGCGGTCGCTGCGCCATGCCGCGCGCTGGTGGGCAACCCAAGGCTTGCCGCCTGCGCCACGCTGGCCGCGGCGGACGCGGCCTCCAGCGCGGGTGCGAGGGCGATGTCCATCGATTCCGAACGCGAGGCCGGCACCTTGCCCTCTTCATCGGGCCGGTGCTCTTTCAGGTTCTCCGCCAGTTCCGTCAACACGCTGTCGGCATGCCGCTGGTCATTGACCTTCCAGCCAATGCCGGCGAGCGCGACGATGATCAGCACTGCGGCCAGCCAAGGCAGGAAGCGTTGCGCGCTTCGCTTGGGCGGGCGTGACTGGGCCTCGGTCACCGAGAGGTAAGAGTCCATCCAGCGCGAATCGCCCATGCCCAGATCGACGCTGCCGGCGGGTTCGTCATCTGATTCGTCATCGAGATGAAAGGCGCTGGGCTCGCCAGCGCCGAAGAGCTCGGCGTCAACAACAGGCGGGCGGGCGGACGCTGCCGCCACAGGCTTGTCCAGCGGTGGTGGTTCTTGTTGTGCCGAGGGCTTCTGAGATAAGGGCGCGGACGTTGATGGTGTGCCTGTTGAATCGCTGGGAACGGGTGAAGCCGTTGTTGCTGAAGCCGTTGGTGCTGAAGCTGAAGCTGCTGCTGATGTTGTTGTTGCTGCCGTCGGTACAGGCGCTTGTGCAGCCAGTGGCGGTGACGCGGCGGCGACGGATGCGGCAGCCAATGCCTCTCTGGCCACTGCGGCTTGTTCGGCAGCGGCAACAAAGGTCAGCGGTGCCGGCTCGGTGGCCGATGTCTGGCGAGGCGGCGCTTCTTCGGTCAACACTGGCAGCTGGGGCGTGCGAAAGGGTTCGACGGGCGCCGAAACATCGCCCGGACGACGCTCGAAATTCGCCAGCAACTCCAGCACGCTGGCCGATGAATTCAACGGCGAGGTGGGCGCGACATACGGCGTGGCCGCTGCCGCCGGGGTGCTGCTCACGTTCCATCCGTGCAACGGTTCGGTCACGGATCGATCGCTTGAGACCGAGGATCCATCGGCGCTTTCGACTGCCGGACCTGGCCGGCGAAGGTTTTTCGCGGCGTCCAGCGTCGCCTCATCGGGGGGCGACACGGTGGTCAGCGTGGGTGGTACCGATGGCGCAAGGGCGCTGCGTCGGTCGTGGATCTGCGGCCGAGGCCGGAAGATCGCGCGCAGCTCGGCGGCGGTTTGTGGCCGGTCTTTCGGCGCCATCGCAAGCACCGAATCGATGGCATCGATGAAGTCGGCGCTGTAGTCGAGCTGCGGGGCGTTTTCGCGCAGGCGCTCCAGCACATCGCTCAGCGGCTCGCGGCGCGCCGAGTCGAGCCGCAGCGAGGTTGGCCACAGGCCGCTGATGGCGAAGTGCATCACTGCAGTCAACGCGTACAGATCGGCGCTGATCGGCGATACCGATTCGTCAGTCTCGGTCGATGGTTCGATCGGTGCGTACGACGGATCGAGCGCGGCCATCAGCGACTGCGACTTGTCGCTCAGCATGGCGTGCCGAACGGCGTCGAAATCGAGCAGCAGCGGCCGGCCGTCGGGCCGCACGAGGATGTTGAAGGGCGCAATGCGCCGATGGACGACGCCGGCGTCGCTCAGGGTTTCGATCGCCCCGAGCAGATCGCTCAAAAACACGCGCAGCTGCGCTTCGGGCGGCGGCTCCTTCAGCGCATGGCGCCAGCCCAGCATGCTGTGACCGGCGTAATGGGGCATCGCGCGATAAGCCGTGGCCTGCGCCACCCACAGGCGCGAGACCCTCAGCAGGGCCGGGTGATCGCAGCGCGCGAGCGTGCGCGCCTCGTTCATGAAGGCCTGCAGCCCGCGGTGATAGGACTCGGCATGCGACGGCCCGCGCAGCACGACCTGGCCGGCTCGCCCGCGCGTGGACAGCGCGATCGGCATGTATTCCTTGATCGCTACCGTGGTGCGCAGCGACAGGTCGGTTGCGAGATAGATGATGCCAAAGCTGCTGACGCTCAGCACGCGTTCGATCTCGAAGTATTCGAGTCGCGCGCCGGGCGGCAACGCATGCCCGGTACCGATGGTCAGGTCAGGGCCGGTTTCGGGCGGGAAGGCGGAGCTCATGGGGGGCAGGGCGGTGTGGGGCAGGGCGATCGGGTGGACAACAAGGCGAAGGTTTCCGGATCACGGAAGCGCCGACACCCCGATTTTCGACGAAGTGGGCGACGCCCGTTTCATCGGCCGCCCCTGCGCTTCAGGTCAGTGTCGATGACGGGGTCAGCGCCGCTGGTATTGCTGGGCTCCGAAAAGCACGTCGCGGGCTTGCTGATCGACCAAGGGGCGGCGCAATGTGGCCAGCACTTCGACGCCGCGCTGCACCGCGGGGCGCGCTTCGATCTTGTCGAACCAGGCTTTGAGGTGGGGATGGTCGGCCCAGTCGATGCCTTGGTTGCGCCACGAACGAAGCCACGGGAAGACCGCGATGTCGGCGACGCTGTACGCGTCGCTGGCAAGGTAGGGATGATCGGCCAGGCGCTTGTCGAGCACGCCATACAGGCGCTTGGCTTCGTTGGTGTAGCGGTCGATCGCATAGCCGATCTTCTCGGGCGCATAGATGCGGAAGTGGTGGGCCTGGCCGAGCATCGGGCCGACTCCGCCCATCTGGAACATCAGCCACTGCAACACTTCGTATTTGCCGCTGGTGGA